>JANNHC010000043.1:0-2957 GCA_031404215.1 Acidobacteriota bacterium | reverse complement strand
GGGATTAGGGATTAAGGATTGCCCCGTCGTGCATGTGTAGGGTCACCGTCGCCCATCGGCGCGCGAAGTCGTCGTCGTGCGTTGACACCAGGATTGTCCGGTTCTGACCGCTGATGCGGGTCAGCAGCTCTCCGAGCTCGTTGCGGCGGGACGGATCGAGCGAGGCGGTCGGTTCGTCCATCATCAGCAGCGGCGGGTTGACGGCGAGCGCGCGTGCGATCGCGACGCGCTGGGCTTCGCCGCCGGAGAGCTCTCTCGGCAGCGCCGAGGCGCGGTGCTCGACCCCCAGCACGCGCAGCCATTCCCTCGCGTGCGCCTCGGCCTCGGCCACCGGGATCCCGAGCACGTGCACGGGCGCCAGCGTGAGGTTGCGGAGCGCCGACAAGTGGTCGAACAGGTGATGGAACTGGAAGACCAGTCCGACCTCGCGCCGGAGCGTCCGCAGCACCGATTTCGAGGGTTGTCTTCCCCCTTCGAGCGTGACGCCTTCGAGCCGAATGGCGCCCTCGTCAAACCGCTCCAGCCCCGCGATGGCGCGAAGAATCGTCGTCTTTCCCGATCCGGACGGGCCCATGAGCGCGACGATGCCGCCGCGCGCCACTGAAAAGGTGGCGCCGGTGAGAATGCGGCGGTCGCCCCGGCGGAGGTGAAGGCCTCGCACGTCCAGGATCGGGGCGTCGATCATGCCGTTGGCGCCTTCCATCGCTCTTCGAGGCGGCGCGCCAGGACGCCGAGCGGCAGCGACATCACGAGGTAGAGGGCCGCGCAGACCGCGCCTGGAATCACCCAACTGCCCAGGTTCGTCGCAAAAATCTGGGTCTGCTTCGTCAGTTCCACCACGGTCAGCACGGAAACGAGCGACGAGTCCTTCAGCAGCGCGACGAAGTCGTTGGTCATGGGCGGAAGCGCGATGCGGAATGCGAGGGGCCCGCGCACGAGGCGCAAGACCTGGCGCTCGGTGAAGCCGAGGGCCCGCGCAGCTTCGAGCTGTCCGGCCGGGACGGCATCGAGCGCGCCGCGGTAGATTTCGCTTTCGTAGGCCGCGTAGTTCAGCGCCAGTCCGACGAGGGCCGCGATGAACGCCGGCAGCCGAATCACCGAGGCCAGGCCGTAATAGATCACGAACAGCTGCAGCAGCAGCGGCGTGCCCCGCATCAGCTCGACGTACGCGGTGAGCGCGCGACGAACGAGGCCGGAACCATACACGCGCCCGCACGCGATCAGGACCCCCAGGATGATCGCGATCCCCATCGACATCGAGGAGAGCACGAGCGTGATGCCGGCTGCCCTCGCCAGCGACGGCAGGTAACGGCGTGTCGCGTCCCATCGCGTCATCGCGGCGGCCCCGATCACCTCGTCCACGCCGGAGACCGGCGGCACCTCCTCGCGCGCGAGCAGCCGCGCGTAGAGCGCCGGCTGGTCGGCGTTCCACACGTTCCACTTCCGGAAGATTCGCTCGAGCGTTCCGTCGCGCATCGCGCCGCGGAGCACGTCGTTCGCCGCGTCGCGCAGGGACGCGTTGCGCGCCGCGAGGACGCCCACGTAATGACTTATCGCGATGGGCTGCGGCTGCACGGTCAGGCCCGCCATGGTCCGGCGCCGTCTCTCGGCCAGCACGTGGTCGAGCAGGACCGCGTCCAGCCGTCCCAGCAGCAAGTCGCTGTACGGATGGACGTCGTCGTCGTACGACACGGCGTGCAGGCCATACTGACGCTCGGCGCGCAGCAGAATCTCGTACGCGATCGTGCCGCCGAGCGTCCCCACGCGGCGCCCGGCGAGGTCCGCCAGCCCGTGTAGCCGCTGCGCGTCGGCGTCGCGCACCGCGAGCACCTCGCGAAATGCGTAATACGGGATCGTGGTCGCCATCGCGGAGCGGCGGGCGGGTGTGTCCTCGACGCCGCTGAAGCCGATGTCGGCCGTGCCACGTTCGATCGCCTGGTCGATCGAGGCGTAGGGCACGAAGAGGAACCGCGGCGTCCGGTTGAGTCCGCGCGCGATGAGTTCCGCAATCTCGACGTCGAAGCCGGTGACCTTGTTGGGATCCGCCGGGTCGGCCTCGACGAACGGGGCCCCGCCTTCAGGATCCCCCGCCCATGTCAGATTCGCCTGCTGCGCCTGCCCGCTGGCGGGGAGAACGGTCGAGAGCATCAGGGGAAACAGGACGAGCGCCAGCGCGACGAAAACGCGGGACGGGACCGGGTGGAAAATGTCGGCGCGTGACACTGGACGCATCACAGTAAGCCAATCAGGCGCAGCGCTGCCACCGCGGCGAATGTGAGCAGGAGGCCGTCGAACAGACGCTGTGGAATGTGGGCCGTCAGCCACCGGCCGATGAACAGGCCCGCCAGAATCGCGGGGCTCAGGACCGCGTTCAAGGCCAGTGTGTGGACGTGAATCAGGCCGAGTGCCACGCTGAAGGGAACTTTGAATGCGTTGATCAGGAAGAAGAACCAGGCGCTCGTGCCGACAAGCTCGAATTTCGGCAGCGCGATCGCCAGACAGTAGATCGCGAAGATTGGGCCGGCGGCGTTGGCCAGCATCGTGGCGCCTCCGGCGAGGAGACCGATCGTCCACGCAAACCAGCGCGCGTGCGGCACGCTTCCAAACCAGCCCGGTCTGTACATGCGCACGACTTGCAGGACCGTCAGCGCGAGGATGGTGATGCCGATGATCGGCTTGTAAACCGATTCGTCGAGCCCGCGCATGATGATGGCGGCGATGACGACGCCGATGCAGGCGGGCGGGAGCATGCGGCGGACGTAATCCCAGCGGGCATGCTGATGAAAGATGCGGACCGCGCACAGATCGCCGATGAGCAGCATCGGGAGCACGACGCCCGTCGATTCACGCGCCCCGAAGAGGAACGCGAAGATGAGGACGTGCACGAGGCTCATGCCCGCCAGCCCGGACTTGCCGACGCCGATACCCGCGGCGGCCACGACGGCAAGGATCCACTG
>JANNHC010000042.1:0-15205 GCA_031404215.1 Acidobacteriota bacterium | reverse complement strand
GGACGTGCCTGATCTAAGGCAACTGATCGCCGACCGTATCGCCGCCGCTCTCCAAGCTCAGGTATGGACGCCCCTCGATTTCCTCGACCTCGGCAGCCGCGATGCCGTGGACAAAGCGCTTCAGCGTCTGGTCAGCGGAGGCCAGCTTCGTCGCATCGACCGCGGCCTATACGACACTCCGCGGATCAATCGACTGACCAACCGGCCGGCCGTCGCCGACTATCGACACATCGTCGACGCCCTCGCCCGACGCGACCAGGTCCGCATGTTGGTCGACGGTCTCACCGCCGCTAACGACCTGGGGCTGACGACCGCCGTACCGTCAAAGGTCGTGATCCACACAGACGCGCGCAGACGGGCCATCCAGCTGGACAACTTGACGATCGAATTCAAGCGCACGGCCCCAAGCAAACTGTGCTGGGCCGGGCGGCCGGCGATGCGGATCGTGCAGGCGCTGCACTGGCTGAAGGACACATTGACGGCCGACCGCGACCGCATCCTAGCCCGGCTCTCCTCGGTCCTGGCCGACCCTCGGTACGGGAAGGCACTTCGCGACGATCTCCGCACCGGGCTTCCGACGTTGCCGGCATGGATGCAAGACATCGTGCGCGAACTGCTCAGCAGGGATCATGTTCACCCGATCACTCCGAGTCGCAGGCGACGCGACCGAGCGCGGACGAAGCCGACCAGAAAGATCGCGGCATCGCGCGCATCATGAACGAGTCGTTCGGGCGTCTGCTTGCTGCGAGTGACGACGAGCGCCGCGACGTGTTCCTAACGACGGCCCGACGATTGGGCACAGCCGTCCAGAACGTCGAGAAAGACTTCTGGGTCTGCTGGACGTTCGACGTGCTCTTCAACGGGCTTCCTGAGAATCACCCGCGCTTGCTCTTCAAGGGCGGCACGTCACTTTCGAAGTCATTCGGATTGATCAATCGCTTTTCCGAGGACATCGATATCACGGTGTGTCGCAACGACCTTGGTGAGCCAGCCTCGAACGAGGAGCTCGAGGCACTGAGCGGCAAAAAGCGACGCGCGCGGCTCGACGCGATCAAAGCGGCCTGGCAGGTCTTCATCAACGGGCCGTTCCGTCAGAGTTTTGCAGAGGTGATGACCGACGTCATGACCGCGCAACTTCGAGCAGGTCTGCAGCCTCATCGCGATCGCGCTCGAGCTCTTCACGCCCGACGAATGCGCGGCCTACGCACGCCCCTGCGGCTATCGTGCTACGCCGTAATCAAAAACGCTTCTAGGTGTTGCCAATTTCATTGGCGCGGACTGGTGAGGTTGCTCCGCTGCTCGAGAATGCGGAGCCACCTTCCGTCGCGCTTGACGAAGACGGCTGATTCCCGAATGGAGCTGTTAGATGCGCCATCTGCGCTTTGCCACGAATAGCGCATCACATAAGTCGCGACTGCAGTGTCTCCGTGGATACGCACCTCCGTCTCCTGCATCTCTACGGAGCTGAACTTCCTCTTGTTCGCGCCTTTGTCCCTGATCTCCCTCAGGATGTCGGTGAGAGTGTAAACAGCCCCATTTGATCCAACGGAGAGATAGTCGCTTACGTAGTTCCGCTCGAAATCGGCAATCTGACTTTGGGCAGTGGCTGATTCGAGTGACAAAGCTCCTCGGACACTCTGTTCGAGCAGATCCCTGATTTCATTCTCCGCCGTGCTTTTGGCGGCGGCAGCAGCTTGAACGCGCTCGACTCCGTCGATCCTTGCATTCTGTCCGGAAACACAGCTCACGGTCGCCACAATGGGCGCTAGCAGCAATACGCCACGGATCATGCTCGCTCTCCTCCTGGTGTCAACACGAACACGCCCGCGCACGGCCCCTGGTTAGGGCCGATTTTCGAATCTGGCTCGTCCAGCCGGAACCGGACGCATGTCAACGCGATTCGCATCGCCTGTGACGTCCATCAGCATGAGCGCCGCCGCCTGTTCGATGCCGTCCCAGAGGTTTCCCAGCCGCAAATTCTCGTCGAAACTGTGGATGTTGCTGTCGGGATTTGACAGATGGATGTTGATCAGATGGGCGCCGAGTAGCCGCTCAACCGGGTTCAGAGGAAGGCTTCCACCCATCGTGGGGAGCTTCAACACCGGGCCGCGCACCCTCTCGACGGTCCGAATCACCGCTTGAGCGAGCGGCAGATCCATGGGTGTGCGAATAGCATTGCTGCCCACGGTAAACGTCAAGCGAGCCACCCGCGGATGAGCGCGGAGGACGTCACGCTCCGGCTCGACGGTCGTCACGAAGAACCCCTGATCGCGGACGTGCTCCGTCAGCCTCCGAGCGGTTTCTTCGTGGTCCATTCCCTTGACGAGCCGAATGTCGACCGCCGCGCTGGCTCTTGACGGGATGACGTTCCCGCCCGCGCTCGCGAGCCCCTTGATGTTCAAGGCGGGCAGCGCCAGTCGTTCGTTCAACGTTGCCGGAGCGCCCTCGCTGGCGCCCAGCCACAGCTCGTCCATCAACTCGCGTTCCACCGGCGGGACATCCGCGATCGCCTGCTGCTCGGTTGCGGTGAGCGGAACGATCCCGTCATAGAAACCTTTTACGAGCACACGCCCGCGGTCATCCTTCAACGATCCCAGCAGGCGAACCAGCGCCAGCGCAGGATTCGGCGCCCAGTTACCGAACTCCCCACTGTGCAGTTCACGGCGTGCACCGTAGACCGTGATCTGGGCTCCGAGAAAGCCACGCACGCCGAAGGTCAGCAGGGGACGATTGCCTGGATACTGAACGCCGTCGCAGATCAGCCAGAGATCGCCAGCAAGCAGCGCCCTGTTGGCTGCAACGATCCGCTCGAGATTCGGAGAGCCCATCTCCTCTTCTCCGTCGAACACGAATTTGATGTTCGAGCGGAATGGCAGGCCGGACGCCTTGACGGCATCCACCGCCGTGAGCAGCGCCACGATAGCGCCCTTGTCATCGGCGGCTGACCGTGCGTAAATGCGCGCCTCGGGATCGATCGGCTGGCCGGCGCTCGGCGCAATGACACGGCCCCGATGATCGGGTGCGAACGCGCGGATCGCTGGGGAGAATGGCGCCGTCGTCCACTCCTTTGGCTCGACTGGCTGTCCATCGTAGTGCGCGTAGAAAACGAGCGTTGTCGTGGCCCCGGGGGTCCGGATCTCGCCGAACACGACGGGGTTGGCTCCAGACACTGACAGCAACTGCGGTGTAATGCCCCTGGCACGCAGCATCCCGCTGAGAGCAGCCGCGTTCCTGGCGACCCCCTCGCGGTCGGTAGTCACATTGGGCAACGACAGAAACTGCGTGAACTCGTTGAGGATCGCTTGCTCGTGCTGGATGCGCCATTTCCGGGCGGCAACGGCCGCTGGATCGCTCTGAGCGGAAATCTCGCTCACAGACACTGCGAGACCGGCAACCAGGAGCCGTGGAATCAGGTGTCGCGTGACGCGCATGGGGCTCTCCGTGCTGACCATTCGATCCTGATGTCGTGGACCAGTTCGCGCGTTGTCAACGGCGAGCTGGGCCAGTTACTGATTCCAGGTTCGGCAGGGCGCCCGCACCACCAGCACCGCGGTCTAACGGAGCTGCGCTCGTACCGCCGCCAACGTGCATTGGTGGTCGGAATCATACTCGGGGTTGTCAGCACTATAGACGGGTGGCTGCCACTGAAGATGCCCCTCGGAAGGCCGGGGCAGCCGCTGTCGACCCCGCGCCTCGCGCACGCGGTTTCGGGGTCGGGTGTCTTTGGCTGCGGATCAGACGCTTCGCGACGGGCGGCGGAAGCAGGACGGAGACGCTGGGCCAGCGGATGGCCTTCCTGAAAGATTCTCGCTCAAACTTGCGTTCATACAAGTAGGGACGGGTGTGTCTTGCGGAAGAATGTGGCTGGGTGTCAGGGACGGAATTCGCAACTGGCTGATCACGGCAGCCTGAATGGCTTCACGCTCCAAGTGCTTGTCCGTTCGCCGTTGGAGGCCATCTGGCACATGATGGAATCAGAGGTTGTCCGAAATTTGTATGCCGATTTCGGACAGGAATCTCAGCAACGGGCATCCGAGCCCGGCCGGTCTCCCGGGTGCACGGCTTGACGACGATTTCCACGTCGCTGCCGAGCCGCACCAGGAACCGCGCGACTCGATCGAGTGAAAGACGCGCAAGCCTGCCCTGCCAGGGCGCCTTCGAGGGATCGACCTTCGGTACTTCCGCAGACGCGCATCTTCAACGCGTCGAGGGCGGAATACCCGGACGGCCGCGTGGCTGGGTGACAGCCCCTTCTGCTCTGCGAAGGCCTTCACTGGCGTTCCGCCGACCTCGATCGCTTCGAGAGCCTCTGCATACTCCGGCTTCAACGTTCTCGCCAGCGTAGACACCCACGTGCAGATTTCGGCTTCCAGGTCCCTGGTCGGCATTTCCAGAGTGTCGAGTTCCCGCGCGAACGATTCGAGGGCACGGGCGGCCACCTTCCGCGAAGTGGGTGCGGGTCTAGAGCGGCGGGCCTGGAGCTGAACGGGTCGGCCGTCGATCGCGCGAATCGCGAGTCGACGGCGCAGCCTGCGCCCGATTACGCTGTGCTATGACAATCCGCGCCGCGACCGGGCTCCTGCTGTGTGCCTGGCTGTCCGTTGCTGCGACACCCGCAAATCGCCAGCCCGTCGCGCCGGCACCGGCCGGTGCGCCACTGGTGCTGGCCAACGTTACGGTGATCGACGGCCGCGGCGGTGCTCCGCACGAGCGCCAGACGGTGGTCATCCGCGACGGCAGAATCGCGTTGCTCGGGCCGAGCGCGGCCACGAGGATTCCGCCAGGGGCGCAGGTGCTGGACCTGGCGGGGCACACGGTGCTGCCGGGACTGATCGACGGCCACGCGCACCTCGGCGCCGACCGGCCCGCGATCGAGAAGTATCTGGCCTTCCTGTTCAACGGCGGGATCACCTCGGTGCGGGACATGGCGGGCGATAGCTTCCTCTACTCCCAGCTGGCTCCCGCGGCGCAGGAGGCCAAGCGGCCAATGGCGCGGCTGTATTACGCCGCGAACTGGGCGGGGCCGTCCTTCTGGGACGATCGACGCTGGGTCGGCTCGACCCAGGGGAAGCTGCCGGGGCACGTGCCGTGGGCCCGCGAGATCACCGCCGCGACGGAGCTCCGGGCTGAAGCGGCGGCGGCCAGGGCCATGGGCGTGACTGGTATCAAGGTCTACTCCGACATCGCCCCGGACGTCGTCGCGCGGATTTCCGCGGCCGCCCGGGCCTTCGGCCTGAAGACCTGGAGCCATCCGGCCGTCTTTCCCACGCGGCCGTCGGATGTGGTGCGCTCCGGGGTCGACGTGATCTCGCATGCGGCGCTGTTTGTGTGGGAGGGCGCCGATGCGCTCCCGACGACGTACCACAGCGGCGTGCACACCGACTTCGGTCCGCCCGCGCCCTACGCCGAGGTGCCCGTGACCTCGCCGCCCATCGTCCGCGTGCTCGACGCGATGCAGCAGCGCGGCACCATGCTCGACGCCACCGTGTCGACCATCCCCTTCTCGTTGTCGCAGCCGGCCGCCGAGTGGGGCTACCAGTTCACCGCGCTGGCGCGGCGGATGGGCATTCGCGTCGTGGCGGGCACCGACCGCGACGCGCTCCAGACCACCGACGGCTACCCGACGCTCTTCGAGGAGATCGAGGCATTGGTGAGCCGGTGCGGCTTCAGCCCGCTCGAAGCGATCACAGCGGCGACGCGACACGGCGCGCTGGCTCTCGGCGTCGAAGCGGACTATGGGACCGTGGAGCCCGGCAAGGTCGCTGATCTAGTGGTGGTCCGAGGGCATCCGCAGGCCGACATCCGCCGTCTGCGCGACGTCACGCACGTGAT
This sequence comes from Acidobacteriota bacterium, assembly GCA_031404215.1. Classification (GTDB taxonomy): domain Bacteria; phylum Acidobacteriota; class Vicinamibacteria; order Vicinamibacterales; family 2-12-FULL-66-21; genus JALZOC01. The sequence goes on along the minus strand of JANNHC010000042.1, from coordinate 9,373 downwards.
CAAGATGGGGCAGGTGCACCGCGTCTCTCGCAGGCGGCTGAACAACCCCTGATCTGGGATCGACACCGCGGCGATCCCGTATTCCGATGCGCGCATCGGATCCTCTTCTCAGGAGCGCACGTGCGCGGTGACGATCAGCAGGCGGGAGTTACCTCTTCCCCGACTTGGCCGTCACCAGGGAAGGGTCCATGCGGGCTGAGAAACGGGGCCCCGGCCATTCACCCCGGCACCTCCAGCGACTTGGCCTTCGCCCGCGACGATGTCCGCATCGGACCCGGGACGCGTGTAAGGTTTCGCGCGGGCTGTGCGTTCTACAGGAGTAAGGACGAGTGTGCGTTGCGGAAGAGTTTGGCTGGGAGGCAGGGATTCGAACCCCGATAAGCAGAGTCAGAGTCTGCTGTCCTACCGTTGAACGACCTCCCAATAAGCCTTACGGTCGCGGCGGGAAACTCTGATTATACGGGCCCTTGAACAGGCCGTGCAACTTCGCCTACCAATCACTCGTTGTCGAGGCTCCGCCAGAGGTACCACGACGCCACGGAGCGGTACGGGCGCCAGGCCTCGCCAATCTTGCGAATCCGATCGGCGGTCGGGCGTTTCCTCAGACGGTAGACGTTCTTGACCGCATTTACGATGCCCAGGTCGTCCACCGGCAGCACGTCGGGCCGGTGCAGCCGGAACATCAGGAACATCTCCGCCGACCACCGGCCGATGCCTTTGACCTGCGTCAGCGACGCAATCACCTCATCGTCTGTCATCGACTCCAGTGAATCGAGTGCCACGACGCCGCTCAGCACCTTCGCTGAGAGGTCTCGGAAGTACGCGATCTTCTGACGGCTCATGCCGCACGCGCGCATCTGCTCGTCGGTCAGCGTGGACAACGATGTGGGCGTGACTCCGCCCGGCATCAGTGCCGCCAGGCGCCCGTAGATCGTCGTGGCGGCCTTCGTGGACAGCTGTTGGCCGGTAATTGCGCGGACGAGCGCCGAAAAGGGGTCGGCGCGCTGCGCAGCGGCAAGCCCGCACGCGCCGTGCTTTTTGATCAGCGCAGCCAGCACAGGATCGCGACGAAGCAGAAGGCGCCTTGCCCGGGTGTAGTCCTCGGGAGTCACGGGTTCTGCATCATAGCGCGACGGGTTTGCCGGCGCACGACGGGGTCGGGAGCGTTGGGCGCAAAAAATCGACCTGGGACGACTCGGGTCTTGAAGGTGTCGAAGGGGGGCAAAAAAATCAACACAGCGAAGCGAGCATCGGACGCTCGGGCGGCGTCGGTCTGTCGTTCCGCCGTGTTGGGATCGAAAATCGCCTTGGGGGTTACCTATTCGCGACGCGACCAGTCGTCACGGCGCGACTGCTCGCCGCGCGACGAGTCCATCGACGATGAATCGGTCGACGATGGTGGAGCAGGCGAGGGACGCGACATCGAGTCTGCGCCGGAACTGCGAATCGACTCGTCGATCGACGAGGTCATCTCGTCGGCGTCGGTGGTCCCGGTCATCTGCTCACGGCGGCGCTGGTGGCTCGCAATGCCCCCTTTGCGTCCGGCATCCCGTGCTTCCTCGCTCGTCCACTCATGCGCAGTGCCCTTCTGATGGGCTGCCTTTCCACCCTTGCTTGCAATCTCGCGCTGCTTGGCCCGATCCATTGACGCAAATCCGCGATCTTCCTTGGCCACGTGTGTCCTCCTCCCGTGCGGGTCTTGCCGCTGGTTCACAACTACCGCGGTAGTGACCGCATTTGGCGGCAGACCGCGAGCCCAGCCAGTGCAACCGAAGTGCCAGCGCAAACGTGGATGCCGCGCGGAAGTGGTTGACTCGAGGTGATTTACAGGCGTGGAGCCAATGGGGAATTAGATGGAAGAGATTGCCCTATCGGAGCAGTTCTCCCGCAACTAGACAGTTGGCAAGCTTGAAACTTCCGCTATCGCGGAACAATTGCCGCTCTTGAGAAAACTCTTGCACACTGTCCGGCTGGACAGAAATTCGGAACTTGGAGGGTAAGGGATGTAATCCTGTTACTTCGGCAGGAAACTCACTGCATCACGCACACGCGCGCTGGCTTGCTCCGAACCGATGAGCTCGAGGACCTCAAACAAGCCTGGGCTGACAGCCCGGCCCGTGACCGCAACGCGGGTCGCGTGAATCAGCGCGGCCGCCTTGATGCCGTGCGACTCCGCAAGCGCACGAACGGCCGGTTCGATGGTCGCGCTCGTAAACGGCGCGAGCGACTCCAACGCGTCCGCCATGGCGACGAGTGCATCATGGACGTCGGGTTTCGCGAGGTGCTTGGTGACGGCGGCCTGATCGTACTCGACGGTCTCGCTCAGGAAGGGGCGCAACTCGTCGGCAAACTGACCGAGCTTCTTTATCCGCGGCCGGACGAGTTCCAGCAGTCGGTAGAGCCAGTCCCGCCGCGACCCCGACAGCTCGTTGTTCCAGAGTCCGGCCTGGCGGAGCACGCCTTCGACGCGAAGGGCCAGCTCCGGGACCGGGAGCCGCATGATGTGCTGCTGGTTGAACCAGTCGAGCTTGTCGGGGTTGAACACCGCGTTGCCGCCGCTGATTCCCTGGAGCGTAAAGGCGGCGACGAGATCATCGCGCGAGAACATTTCCCGGTCATCCCCGGGCGACCAGCCGAGCAGCGACAAAAAATTCACCATCGCCTCGGGCAGGTATCCAAGGCGTTGATACTCGATGACGGACGTGGCGCCGTGCCGTTTGCTCAGGCGCTTTTTGTCCGGACCGAGAATCAGCGGCACGTGCGCGAACTGTGGCGGCGCCGCGCCGAAGGCCCCGTACAAAAGAACCTGTTTCGGTGTGTTCGAGATGTGATCGTCGCCTCGGACGACGTGCGAAATCGCCATCTGCATGTCGTCCGCCACAACCGAGAGGTGATACGTCGGCTGCCGATCGGATCGCAGTACGACGAAGTCCTCGATGTTCGCGTTGTCGAAGACGATCTGCCCGTGCACGAGATCGGTGAACGATGTCTGGCCCGCTGGCACCTTGAATCGAATCGCCCTCGGCGAACCGGCAGCTTCGCGCGCGGCGGTGTCTTCCGCACCCAGGGCGCAGCAGGTCCGGTCGTACACCCATCCCCCGCCCGCGGCCTCCGCGGCATGCCGCTTCTGCTGCAGGAGGCCGGGCGTGCAGTAGCAATAGTACGCGCGCCCTTCGGCAACGAGCCGCGCCGCCAAAGCGCGATACGTGTCGATGCGCTGCGACTGAAAGTACGGGGTGTGAGGCCCGCCGACGTCCGGGCCCTCGTCCCAATCGAGGCCAAGCCACCTCAGGCCGTCAACGATCCCGGACACCATTTCCCAGGACGAACGCTCCGAGTCGGTATCTTCGATCCGAAGCACGAACGTTCCGCCGTGCCGCCGCGCGTACAACCAGTTGAAGAGCGCCGTCCGCGCACCGCCGATGTGCGGGTAACCGGTGGGAGAAGGAGCAAAACGGACGCGAACCATGGAGCAATTGTAAATGCTGATTGGTGATTGTTGACTGGTGATCGACTCTCAATCAGTCTTCAGCATTCAGCGTTGAGTAATTAGAAGATTTCCCCAAAATACGACCAGAACTTCTCGCGGGTCTTCTCGAGGAACGGCCGCTGCCGCCACTGGGCCAGCTCGATCCGCGAGCTGACACGAATGTCCTGCTCAAAATCTTCCGTGAACCGCCGGGCAAGGTCGCGATCGGAAACAGCGACGTTGAGCTCGTCGTTCAGCTCGAGGGAACGATTGTCGAAGTTGGCCGATCCGAACATGCTCCAGACGCCGTCCACGACGAACGTCTTGGTATGCAACATCGTCGGCTGATACTCGTAGATTTCGATGCCCGTCGAGAGGAGCCGCTCGTAGGCGTCGCGCGACGCGTACTTGACTGGCATGGCGTCCGTCTTGTCCCCCTCGACGAGGATACGGATCTTCACGCCGCGGCTGACGGCATCCTTCAGCGACCACTCGGTTGATTCGTCGGTGACGAAATACGGGGTCGTGATGTCTATCGTGCGGCGCGCGGAGGCGATGGCCAGCAGGTACAGGCGCTTCAAGTCGTTGCTCCCACCGGTCGGGGAGCTTCGGAGCGCCATCGACGGGCCTGTCGCCTCTACGCTTGTCGGTGCATCATCGATCTCCGGCGCCACTTCCCCCGTGGTCTCCATGAGGTTTTCGTAGAAGCTTGCTTCCACCTCGCGGACGATGGGGCCGCGCATGCGGATTTGGGTGTCGCGCCAGTGCTCTTTGTCCTGCGCGTGGCCGAGCCAGTGGTCCGCCACGCCGGCGCCACCGCTGAAGCCGACGTCCCCATCGACCACCAGGATCTTGCGGTGGGTCCGGTAGTTGAGCTCTTCGAGTGAGTACCACTTCACCGAGTTGAACTGACCGATGCGGCAGCCTGCCGCTTCCAGCCGCTTGATATCCTCGTCGCGCATGCCGCTTCCGCCGACCGAGTCCACCACCATGTTCACGCGGACGCCCCGCCGCGCCGCCGCTTCAAAGGCCGCGGTGAACTGATCCGCCACCGCGCCGGTATCGTAGATGTAGGTTTCGAAGCTGATGCGGCGTTTGGCGGAGTTGATCGCGTCCAGCATCGCGGGGAAGAACTGGTCGCCGTTGGTCAGGACGTCGTAACGGTTGCCGCGCGTCAGGTGTCCCCCGACGAGCGCGGCAAGGTAATCGGGATGTCGCGGCTCCTCCGTTCCGGCGGCGCTGCGGACCTTGAGCGTCACCTGGTCCTGCGCGAACATCAGCAGGATGGCGATGACTGCGGCAGCGACGAGGAGAATGGCGAACGCGCGACGAACGGGGGGCATGCCCATTCACGGCATCTGTGCAATTTGTCTGCCGTCGGAGGAAACGCGGAAGCTCGACTGAGGGATAACGGGCGGTGACTCGAACCCTGAACGCGTCTTTCTATCGGCGGGTTCGTCGTCGCGCAGTGCTCAGCAATGTAGTTCGGTGGGGCCCGCGATCCTTCCAAGCTTTGCTCTTGTTTCGCGAGCCTCTTCGCCGTTCCTGTTTCTCCGCGAAGCTCTGCCAGTTGTCGGGCGACGGACACCAGAAATCCCAGCCGGTTCTGAAGGTCGTCCACCTTGGCTTCGCGCAAGAGGCACACCAGTCGGCTCACAGCAAGCGCGTCGCGCGAGCGTGACGACCTGCCAGACTGTCTGTATGGGAAGCTCCTGACCGGGACTCAGCCGGCATGTCATGTGCCGCGTTCCCTCCGTTGCGCATCGCTTTGACAGCCATGGACTTGACGCATGAACCCTAGGCACGCGCCGCATTGGCCGCTGTTCGGTTCCAGGATGGACTGCCTGCAGACGGGTGCGCATCCGCATCCCGCGTCGCGCCGGGACGACTGATTTCGTATGGCGGATAAGATACCCTACGACCGGAGGTTTTCAGTTGAACAGGTTCGCGTTTTCCTTGCGCCCGTGGCTCGCCCTGGCGATCACCCTGTGCGCGTTCCCGGCAGCGGCGCCCGTCATGCAGACGAACGACACTACGCGGTACAAGCCGTACGACGATATGACGGCGGCGCTTCGCGCCGTGGCGCAGTCGAACGCGAATCTCGTAAGGATCGTGGATCTCGGCAAGAGCCACGAGGGACGCTCGGTGTGGGCCGTCGAAATCGCGAACAACGCCGGGCCGGCAGTGGACGCGCGGCCGGCGCTGCTCGTCGCCGCGAACTTCGAAGGCGATCAACTCATCGGCAGCGAGCTCGCGCTGTATCTCGTCCGTCACCTCGCGTCCTCGTATGCCACTGACGCGCAGGTCAAGAAGCTCCTCGACGAGCATGCCGTTTACATCCTTCCGCGCGTGAACCCGGACGGCGCCGAGCTGATGTTCGGCAAGGTGAAGTCGTTCCGGCGCACCAACGCGCGCAAGTTCGACGACGACAACGACGGGCGCGTCGACGAAGACGGCCCGGAAGATCTGAACGGCGACGGCTTCATCAGCGTGATGCGCGTCAAGGATCCCAAGGGGCCGTACATGGTCCACCCAGACGATCCCCGCCTCGTGCGCCGCGCGGACGCCCAGCGCGGCGAAGCCGGCGGCTGGAACGTCTACTGGGAAGGGACCGACAACGACGCCGACGGCTTCATCAACGAAGATGGCCCGGGCGGCGTCGACCTGAACCGCAACTTCCAGCACCGCTATCCCTACTACACGCCGGAGGCGGGCCCGCACATGGTGAGCGAGCCCGAGACCCGAGCGGTGATGGATTACATCCTCAAGAAGAGGAACGTTGCCGCCGTGCTGACCTACGGCGCGAGCGACAACCTCATTACCCCGCCGACGCGCCAGGGCGCGCTCGCGGCGCCGCAGACGCTCGACTTGCTTGCGTTCGCGGATCAGAGCCTCGCCGACGCGCGCCGCGTGGGCACGTTCGCCGGCGGAGGGCAGGAACAGTTCTTCTTCTTTCCGGGAGGGGACGCCGGCCCGCCGGCGCAGACCCGCCCGCCGGGCCAGCCCGCGCCGCGTCCACCCGCGACAACGGTGGCGACGCAGGACGTCGAGTATTTCCGCACCGTCAGCGACCGCTATCGCGCGTTGACGGGCGTCAGGAACGCGCCCTACACGCGCACGCCCGGCGGGGCATTCTTCGAATACGCCTATTACCAGTTCGGCGTGCCATCGTTTTCGACGCCGGGCTGGGGCCTTTCGGCTCTCGCGGCTCCGGAAGGAGCCGCGCAAGCACCTCCGGCCGGTGCGCCTGGGGGCGGCCGTGCAGGTGACCCGGGTGGCGCCTCGCCGCAAGGCGGCGGGGACGAGTCGGCCGGCACTGCGGCGTTCGACGCGCGAGCAGCGCAGGGAATCGCCGACGGCTTCATTGCGTGGACACCGTTCACGCATCCCACGCTCGGCGCGGTCGAGATCGGGGGTTTCAAGCCGTACGCGGTGACGAACCCGCCCGCCTCGCAGATCGACGCTCTCGGCAAATCGCACGCGGCGTTCGCGGTGTACCTGGTCTCGCTGTTCCCGAAGATCGCGATTGCCGACGTCGCCGCGACGTCGCTGGGCGGAGGCCTCTACCGCATCAGTGCCGAGGTCGAGAACGCCGGCTACCTGCCGACGTCCACCTCGCACGGCGTGACGTCACGCAGCGTGAAGCCGACGATGGTGCAGCTTGGCGTGCCGCCCGAGACCATCGTCTCCGGCGACGCGAAGACGAGCTTCATTCCCGCGCTGGCCGGATCGGGCCGGCGGCAGAGCTATCAGTGGATCGTGCGCGGCAAACCTGGCCAGGCCGTCCCGGTCAAGGCTGTCGCGCAGAAAAGCGGCGCCGCCGAGCGCACGGTCATCCTGAAATGAGCATCACATTCATGAAATCCCTGCTGACACTCGCGATCGTAGTCGTCGCGGTCGGCGCGACCGGCGCCAGGACGCCCGCGCGCGCGCAGCGCAGCGGCTCCGACCCGCAGTTCAAGGTCCGCCTCGACTTCAACCGCTGGCACGACACCGACGAGATCAGATCCGACCTGCAGCGACTCGAGAAGGCGTGGCCAAAGTTCCTGAAGTACTCGTCGATCGGCAAGAGCCACGCCGGCCGCGACATGATGTTGATGACCATCAACAATCCCGGCACCGGCGCCGAGATCACGAAGCCCGCGATGTACATCGAGGCGAACGTCCACGGCAACGAGATCCAGGGGGCGGAGGTGTCGCTCTACACGGTCTGGTACTTGATGGAGCACTACGATCGGATTCCGCAGATCAAGAAGCTCATCGACGAACGGGTCTTCTACATTGTCCCCACCGTCAATCCCGACGGGCGCGATCACTTCCTCAAGGGAACCGGCGCGGGCGCCCGGACGGGCCACGTTCCGGTGGACGACGACAACGACGGCGTCGCGGATGAAGATGACGCCGACGATTTGAACGGGAACGGCGTCATCGAGCAGATCCGCAAATACGTGCCCGGCAAGGGCACCATGCGCATCAGCACGCGCGACAAGCGGCTGCTGGAGCCGGTGCCCGCGGGCGAAAAGGGCGACTGGGTCATTCTCGGCAGCGAAGGGCTCGACAACGACGGCGACGGCCGCGTGAACGAGGACCCGGTGGGCGGGTACGACCCGAACCGCAACTGGGCGTCCAACTGGCAGCCGAACTACATCCAGGGCGGCTCGATGGACTATCCGTTCCAGCTTCCCGAAGCGCGGGCGATCAACGACTTCCTGATGGCCCACCCCAATATTGCCGGGGTGCAGTCGTACCACAACAGCGGCGGCATGATCCTCCGTGGTCCCGGCGCCGAGTGGCAGGGCGAATACCCGCGCGCCGACGTGAGCGTGTACGACGAGCTCGGACGCCAGGGGGAGCGCATGCTCCCGTACTACCGCTACCTGGTGATCTGGAGTGGTCTCTACACCGTGCACGGCGGATTCATCGACTGGACGAACGACGGGCTCGGCATGCTGTCGTTCTCGAACGAGCTCTGGAACGGGGGGCAGTACTTCAACAGCCCCGCGCTCGTCGAGCAGCAGCGCAACGCGGAGAGCCCGATCGCGCCGCGCACGGCTGACCTGTACTTCGACGACTTCCTCGAGTTCGGCGACCAGTACATCGAGTGGGCGCCGTACGATCACCCGCAGTTCGGCAAGATTGAAATGGGCGGATGGAAGAAGACGCAGGGGCGCGTACCGCCGCGGTTCATGAACGAAGAGCTCTGCCATCGCAACATGGCGTTCTCGCTCTACCAGGCGGACGAGATGCCGCTGATGAAGACGGGGGAAACGACCGTCGAGGCGCTCGGCGGCGGGGTGCACCGCGTGCGCGTCGAGCTGACGAACACCAGGCTGACGCCGACGATCCTGGCGAAGGCCGCGGAGAACAACGTCGTGCGCCCCGACCTGCTGACGGTCAGCGGGCCGGGCCTCGAGGTGTTGTCAGCGGGCTGGGTGCGCGACCGGTTCCGGCCCGGCGCAACGCAGCTCATCGATCAAAAGCAGCCGTCGCGCATCCTCGTGCGCACCGGGCATCCCGGACGCACAACGCGGGTCATCGAGTACATCGTCAAGGGGTCGGGTCCGATGACGGTCACGTACGACAGCCTGAAGGGCGGGCGCGCGGCAGCCACCGTCACGCTCCGGTAAGTCGATCGAGAGCTGACGAGGCAAGGAGATAGTTGGCGGTGAGGCAGGGATTCGAATTCTAAGAACGCGTCTTTCTAACTTGGGTGATGGCGCGCGACTTCTGGCGATAAGAGTTTGAGTTCCAATGGCTTAGCGGCTTCTCGTCGTCCGCTCCAGTCTTCGCCAGTCCTCGGGATTCTACCGGAGTCTTGGAGACATTTTGGAGACGGTAATCGCGTGATTTTGGAGACCACCAACTACTCCGTACCGCTCCAGCGGTCAACCTTGTCTTTCTCTA
>JANNHC010000041.1:0-2184 GCA_031404215.1 Acidobacteriota bacterium | reverse complement strand
CCTCATCGTTACCATGGACGGCAAGCGGTGGCTGGAGGTGTACGGGGGGAGGACGAAAGATCTGCTGTCCCCGTGGGAGGGAGTAGATTCCGACGCGCCGCGGGTCGAGGGACGCTTCGGCGGCGGGACGGCTGAAGAGCGCCGCGACAAGTTGATGCCGTTCTTCTGGAAGACCGTCGCGGCGCGGGGGCAGGTGTTCGGAGATCCTTCGAAGGACAGCATCGCGCGTGTCACGAACGGCCTGCGGTTTTCCTACCCCGGCTACAACGAAATCCTCGCGGGGTTTGCCGATTCTCGAATCAACAGCAACGACCGGGTCGCAAACCCGAACGTCACCGTCCTCGAGTGGCTGCACGGACGGCCCGGCTTCTCGGGCAAGGTCGCAGCCTTCGCGTCATGGGAATTGCTCCCGTGGATCCTGAATATCGAGCGAAGCCACATCCCCTCGAACGGGGACGGCCCGCCCGTGACGAACGCGCGAACCGAGCGCGAGCGCACGATTAACGAGTTCGCCGCCGACCTGCCGCCGTACTGGGGCGAGACCCGCGCCGACGCCCCCACCGCCTTCGGCGCGCTCGAGTACCTGAAGCGGCATCGGCCACGCGTGTTCTACGTGATGCTCGGCGAGACGGACGAGTGGGCGCACGGACGCCGCTACGATCTGTATCTCGATGCGGCCTGGCGCAACGACCGTTTCATCCGCCGGCTTTGGGACACCGCGCAGTCACTGCCGGAGTACGCCGGACGCACGGCCCTCGTACTGACAACGGATCATGGACGCGGCAAGAGCGCGGACAACTGGACGAGCCACGGGGAGAAGGTGCCCGAAGCGGATCAGATATGGATGGCGGTGATGGCGCCCGGAGTGGCGCCGATGGGATTACGCTCGGGGATGAACGTCACGCAGTCCCAGGTGGCTGCGACGGTCGCGATGTTGCTCGGCGAGGACTACAACACGGCGCAGCCCAAAGCCGCGCCCCCGTTGGGGTTGAAATGACCTCACCCGCCGGTACCAGGTGCCCGGTAGGCTGCGCCCCTCTTCACCAGGTTTCGGCGGTAGCGGGCTCCCTGTGCTTCGCACGTCCATGGGTTACCGCCGTTATGACCTTCTAGCGCGACCGTGGACAGATCGCATCCCCGCCGGCAGACCGGTCTATACTTCGGCCGGGAGGTTCGACATGAGCCTATTGAGCCGCGGAACGTTCGCGGGTCTTGCCGTCATCTCGGCGACGCTTGCAGCGTCGGCCGGCCGTCCGTCCGCGATCGCGTTCGAGGCGTTGACCCGGACCGTCTATGTGACGGTCACGGACGTAAAGGGTGCGCCGGTGACCGATCTGACGGCCGCCAACTTCAAGGTCAAGGAAGGGGGCAAGGACCGCGAGATTGTGAAGGCCGAACCCGCGAAGGCAAAGCCGCACATGGCGCTGATGGTCGAAGAGCGGCTGTCGCCAGACCAGGCGACCCGGGTAGGCCTGTTCGAGTTCGTCAAGCGCCTCAACGGTGCCGCGGAGATGTCGCTCATCACGGTCGGGCTCCGCAATACGACGGTCGTGCCATACTTGACCGATCCCAACCCGCTGCTCAAGGCCATCAACGAGCTCAGCCTGAACCCGCAGCCGACCTCGAACCTGACGGAGGGGATCAACGACATCGCGAGGAGCTTGGAGCAGCAGCATCCCGAGCGCCCGGTGATCGTGGTGGTGGGCTTCTCGGGCGGGCAGGCCGGGGGCGCCTCGGCAGCCTCGATCCTGACGCAGCTGCGGCAAAGCGGGGCCACCCTGTATGCGGTCACCTTCGGACCGCCGGGCAGCGGCAACAGCGGTAACCTCGGCACGATGGGAGATGAAAGCGGGCGCGAGCAAGTGCTGGGCGACGGCGCCAAGCAGTCCGGCGGCCGGCGCACTGACGTCGTCACCACGAGCGCGATTCCGAAGGCACTTCTGCAGGTGGCCGACGATCTCGCCGCACAGTACGTGATCACCTACGCGCTCCCGGACGGGGTCAAGCGGGACCGACGGTTCAGCATCAGCACCGACCGGAAAGGCGTGACTCTGCGCGCGCCGACCGCGTTGCCAGATCGATAGCTGCCGGCTGGCGGCTCGCAACGGGCGGCTGGACACTGGGAACTGCAAACCAAACATTGCAACAAGAAGGAGGCTCACGTGGCGAGTCATTCGAAAGATC
>JANNHC010000040.1:0-5669 GCA_031404215.1 Acidobacteriota bacterium | reverse complement strand
GTTGTCGAATTTGTAGTCGGGCGCCTTGCACTGCGTCGTCTGACCCGCATTGCAGTTCACGCGCCGCTGGTATTCATTCCCGTTCAACTTGTCGTCGCGCTTGTAGAACGCGGCGCTCCCCCGGAAGTCCTTCGACCCGCTGCGGGTGATGACCGTGATCGTCGCGCCGGAGCTGCGGCCGTACTCGGCCTGGAAGTTCGAGGTCTGTACGCGGACTTCGGCGATCGAGTCGAGCGCGGGGGCGGCGTAGTTGCCGCTGTTGGAACCGGTGTCCTTGTTGGTCACACCGTCGTACGAGAAGTTGAACGAGGCACGGCCGTTGATCTGCAGGTTCTGCATGCTGCCCCACCCCGGGGCCTCACGCGCACTCGTGTCGATGACGCCGGGCAGCAGCTTGAGCATGCCGGCGAAGTCGCGCCCCTTGAGCGCGATGTCCTCGAAGTTCTGGCGCGTGATCAGTCCCGACCGCGCCGCGGTCGTCGTCTGAACTTGCACGGCCTCGGCCTGCACGGTGACCGTTTCGGCGACGCCGCCCACCTCGAGCGCGATGGCGCGCAGGGCGATGCGTTCAGTGGAGGCGAGGTCGATACCTTTTTGTTCGTATGTCTTGAATCCGTTGACGGTAACGGTGATGTCGTACTTGCCGGCGAGGAGATCGGGAAAGAGGAACGCCCCATCCACGCCGGTCACCGTTTCGCGAGTCGAATTGGTGCCCGCGTTCTTGATGACAACGGTCGCGCCCGGAAGCACGCCGCCGCCCGAATCGGTGACCGTGCCCAGAATCTGGCCGGTCAATCCCTGTGCCCGGACGTCGCTCGTCGCGCCGCTGAACACGGTCAGCAGCGCAATCGCCAGCATGACCTTGGAAAAACGAAATCTCACGTTGCTCTCCTCCATTGCCCGGCGTCTCATCGACGCCGAATGTCCCCCCGTCCGCGCCGAGCCTCGAGCTCCGCGGGACGGCCGTTCACCATCCATAGCCGATTTCCTGGTGCGGCGCGGAGGTTACGCTCCCCTTACCCGCGAGTCAAACACTCATTTCTTCCAGTTGGGTTTTTCGGGCTGACAAACAGCTGGATAACTGTAACTGAAGGTGCTGCAACGGATTACACGAATTCGTCGGAGACCGGTAGCTCAAGGTCCGCTGCGGTCGTGTTTTGCACCGCGCAACAGATGTGACAACGCGTTTCGGCGCGCGATACCGTGCGACTCCGATGCGAGCTGCACCCGCAGGCGGTTTTCCACGGATCGGGGTCGCGCCGTTGGCGCCGTCTGGCTCGCCGTTTCCTGCAAACCGTTGCGGGATGCAAAACACACAGCGCCGGGCGAAACTTTGCGTGTCCTGAAGAACGAGCGTATGCTGTCTCGGCTTCGCGGCCAAACCGGCGCGGGCCACCACCGGTTCGGCACCCGGTATCGCGCCGAGAGGGATCCCCCCGCTTGCATGAGTGCTGACTTTCTCGCAATCGATCTCGGCGCAGAAAGCGGCCGGGTGATGCTCGGACGCCTCCAGGGCGGGATTCTCACGCTGGACGAGGTGTGCCGTTTTCCCAACCTCCCCATCCGTCAGCAGGGATCGCTTCGCTGGGACATCGATCGCCTCTGGACCGAGATTCGACGCGGCCTCGATCGCGCGTCCACCTCGCCGATCGAGAGCGTCGGCGTGGACACCTGGGGGTGTGACTACGCGCTGCTCGATGCGGACGGCCAGCTGCTCGAAAACCCGTATCACTATCGCGACCGGCGGACCGACGGCGTCATGGAAGCCGTCTGGCAGCGCGTGTGCCGCGAGCGAATCTATTCGATTACGGGCATTCAGTTTCTCGTCTTCAACACGCTGTATCAGCTCTATGCCGCGTGCCAGTCCACGCCAGAGGTGATCGCGGCCGCGCGCTCATTCGGCACGATTCCGGATCTGCTGAATTACTGGCTGACCGGCGAGCTGCGCGCCGAGTTCACCATGGCGACGACGACGCAGTTCGTCAACGCGAAGACGCGCACCTGGGCCACCGGCCTGCTGGACGATCTCGATATTCCGACCCGGCTCCTGCCGCCCCTCGTCGAGCCAGGCGCCGTGCTGGGCACGATCAAACGCGACGTGTGCGCCGCGCTCGCCGGCACGCCCGTCGTCGCGCCGGCGAGTCACGACACCGGGTCCGCCGTTGCGTCCGTCCTCGGCGGCGAGAAGACGGCGTTCATCAGTTCCGGCACCTGGTCGCTGCTCGGGACGGAACTGCCCGCGCCGGTCATCACGCCGAAGGCGCGAGAGTTCAACTTTACGAACGAAGGCGGCGTCTGCGGAACGACGCGTCTGCTGCGGAACATCGGCGGGCTCTGGCTGCTGCAGGCGTGCCGGCGATCGTGGGCGGACGCGGGACAGGACTTCGGATACGACACGCTGCTGGCGGCGGCCGGCAACGAGCCGCATGCCTTCCAGTCTCTCGTCGATCCGGATTACCGCGGCTTCTTCCAGCCGCCCGACATGGTGACGGCGATCTCGGAGTATTGCCGCCAGACCGATCAACGGGTACCCGATGGTCCGCCGGCGTTCGCGCGCGGCATCCTGGAGAGCCTGGCGCTCAAGTACCGCATGGTGCTCGAATCGCTCGAGGACGTGACGGGGAGGCGGTTCGAGGACATCCGGATCGTCGGTGGCGGTTCGCGCAACCGGCTGCTGAATCAGTTCACCGCGGACGCCACCGGGCGACCCGTGATCGCGGGCCCTGTGGAAGCCACCGCGCTCGGCAACATCGCCATGCAGATGCTCGCCACCGGCGCCGTCAGTTCGCTGGTGGATGCGCGGCGCATCATCGCGAACTCGTTCCCGACCGAACGCTTCGAGCCGGGCAACGTCGAGCGCTGGAACGCGCACTACTCGCGCTTCCAGGAATTTATCGAAGCGCCGATTGACGCCTAGCGTCTGACTCCCTCCGTCAGGTTGTCTTGGCCGCGAAACACGGCGTGCAAAACTTCTTTTGCGCGTCTCCACTTCGAGCGTTATGCTCGACAGGTTGCGCTTTCAGCCCTATGTGGAGATGACCTGTGTCCAACACGTCCGCGACCGAGACGAAATACCTGAAGAACCTGTGGGACGATGCCGAGGCGGCCAAATTGGAAGGACGCCCGCTCGACCTGCTGCGATACCGCTCGAATCTGCTCGGTGCTGACCTCCGCATCACGAACTTCGGCGGCGGCAACACGAGCTCGAAGTTCGACATGACCGACCCGCTGACCGGCCAGCCGCAGCGCGTGATGGCCGTGAAGGGCAGCGGTGGGGACCTCCGGTCGATCGCGAACTCGGGGTTTGCGATCCTGTACCTCGACAAACTCAACAGCCTGATCCCGCGCTACCGCGGCGAAGCGCAGGAAGACGAGATGGTCGGCTTCTACCCGCTGTGCGCGTTTGGCGAAAACCGCGTCGCCGCCTCGATCGATACTCCGCTGCACGCCTTCCTGTCATTTCCGCACGTCGATCACCTCCATCCCGACTGGGCCATCGCGCTCGCCGCGAGCGCCAATGGCGAGCGGAAGATGCAGGAGTTCAACCGCACGTACGGCCGGAAGATTATCTGGGTCCCATGGCAGCGGCCGGGGTTCGAGCTCGCGCTGATGTTGAAGCGGGCGGTTGAAGCCACGCCAGGCTGCGACGGCCTGATCCTCGGCGGACACGGACTCTTCACGTGGGGCGACACGCAGAAGGACTGCTATCTCAGCAGCATCCGCACGATCGACGAGATGGGAGACTTCCTCCAGCAGCACACGACCCGCGCCGGCAAGCCGCTCTTTGGCGGACCGTCGGTGACGGCCGCCGTGCCCGATCGGGATTCAGCCGTCGCCGAACTCCTGCCGTACCTGCGCGGCGTGGTGTCGTCGAACCGTCGCGTGATCGCGCACTTCGACGGATCGGAAGACGCCCTGACCTTCGCGAATTCGAGATGGGCGGAAGATCTCTGCCGGATGGGCACGAGCTGCCCCGACCACTTCCTCCGCACGCGCATCTCGCCGATGTTCATTCCCTGGGATCCCGCGCAGGAGGATCTGGCAGCCGTGGGGAAGCGGATCGGCGAGCGTGTCGAGAAGTATCGGAAGGACTACGCCGAGTACTACAGCGCCTGTGCCGAGAAGGATTCGCCGAAGCTGCGCGATTCGAACCCCTCCGTGGTCGTCGTGCCGGGTCTCGGGCTGTTCGGCTTCGGCAAGGACAAGCGCGAAGCCCGCATCACGTCGGAGTTTTTCGTCAACGCGATCCACGTCATGGCCGGCGCGAACGCCCTCGAAGACGAGGGGAGCTCCGGCGGTCAGCTGCCGCAGGTGCGGCGTCCGGAACAGGCGCGCGACTTCAAGGCCTTCCACAACTACGTCGCGTTGCCGCGCACCGAAGCGTTCCGCATCGAGTACTGGGCGCTCGAGGAAGCCAAGCTCCAGCGGATGCCGGCGGAAAAGGAATTCAGCCGGCGGGTCGTCGTCGTGCTCGGCGGCGGCAGCGGCATCGGCCGCGAGGTCGCACTCGAGATCGCGAAGCGCGGCGGGCACGTCGTGATTGCCGACATGAACACGGCCGGGTCCGAGGAAACGAAGACCGAAGCGGTGAAGCTCTCGTCGTCCGAAATGGTGACGACGGCGTCGATGGACCTCACGGCGCGCGAGACGATGGCAGCAGGGCTGCGCGCGACGGTCCTCCAGTTCGGCGGCTTCGATTCGGTCGTCAATACCGCGGCGTGGTACCCGACGCCGGATCCGTCCGTTCCGGCGGAAGGCGTGTGGGCGCGTGCGCTCCAGATCAACCTGACGTCGAATTTCGTCCTGGCGCAGGAAGCGGCGAAGGTGCTGAAGGCCCAAAACCTGCCGGCGTCGATCGTCCTCACGAGCTCGGCGAACGCGGTCGTGCCGAAGAGCGGAAGCGAGGCGTACGACGTCAGCAAGAGCGCGATCAACCACTTGATTCGCGAGCTGGCCGTCGGCCTCGGCCCCCTCGTCCGCGTGAACGGCATCGCGCCCGCCACCGTGATTGCCGGGTCGTCGATGTTCCCGCGCGACCGCGTGATCGTGGCGCTGAAGAAGTACAGCCTGGATTTCAGCGAGTCCGAATCGACCGAGGACCTGCGCGGGAAGCTCGCGGAGTTCTACGCGCGGCGTACCATCACGCGCCGCCCGATCCTGCCGATCGACAACGCGAACGCCATCTGCTGGCTCGCGGGGGAGCAGAGCGCGAAGACGACAGGCCACGTGATTCCGGTCGATGGCGGCCTGCCGGAAGCGTTTCTGCGCTGAAGAAATCTGCGAGCCCGGACTGTGCCAGAAGAAAACGTGGAGCGTTCTTCGGACTTGAGCCAACTCAGGAGGAGCTTGCGAAGCCTTGCCGTGGCCGGCTCCGAACAGCCTCCGCTCTTTCCCGAGTCCGTCGCCCCAGCGGATCAGTTGGCGCTGGATTTCGATCAGTGCGCCGTCGCAGTACGCAGGAACTACGAGAGCGATTTGTCTGAAGAGGAGGCGGAAGCGCTCGCCTCGCTCGAACGGAAGCTTGCGACGATGTCGCGGGACGGCGCCGAATTCGATGCTGACCTGTGGACTGAGGCAGCGCTGAGGACGAGCGAGCACTGGGCAGACGTACGGACGCTGGCTCGGTCCGCTCTCGAAGCGTTTGGATGGCGCACCGAACTTCCTTCAGG
>JANNHC010000039.1:0-4273 GCA_031404215.1 Acidobacteriota bacterium | reverse complement strand
TCCCAGGGCAGGCCCGCGTGTTTGGCCATGGCCACCAGCAGCGAGAGGTTGCCGTTGGATAGGGTCGCCAGCGTGTAGCGCGCCTTCAGCCGCGCCAGGCCTGCCACGCTGTCGCCCCAGGGTTTGAGGCGGTGCCAGACGAGGTTGAAGTCGTGGCGCTGCGCCTCGCTCCAGCTCAGGCCACGCGCGGCCAGCAGGTCGTCAAGGATGCGCCGGTGCAGGCCGTCGATGCCAGTCATCATGACCGTCACGGTGAATTTCACGCTTCAATAACGTTCAGGCAACCGAACTTACTGGATTATCCCAGCACCGGAGGATGGCGAGATGGATCTAATGAAGATGTGGGGAGAAATGGGCCTGATTGCACGGCTCATCGCGTTCATCCTGGTCATCATGTCGATGATTTCGTTTGGCGTGGCGATCGAGCGTATTTATACGTTCGCGCAGGCGCGCAAACAGTCGAAGCTCTACGCGCCTCAGGTCGCGAAGCACCTGAAGGACGGGCGGTTGAAGGACGCGATCGCCATCTCGTCCTCGAAGTCGTATCGGTATAGCCACCTGGCAAAGGTGGTGCTCGCAGGGTTACAGGAATACCAATTCCAGCAAGAAAGCGGCGCCAGCCTCAGCCGCGAAGACCTCGTGGACACTGTCCGCCGCGCGATTCAGCGCGCGTCGGCGCTCACCGCGAACGACTTGAAGAAGGGGGTCGCGGCGCTCGCCACCATCGGGGCCACGGCGCCGTTCGTCGGGTTGCTCGGCACGGTCGTCGGCATCATCACCGCGTTCCAGGGCATCGCGGCCACCGGCTCGGGCGGTCTGGGCGCGGTCTCGGCCGGTATTTCGGAAGCGCTCGTCGAGACGGCGCTCGGCCTCGTAGTCGCCATTCCGGCGGTGTGGTTCTACAACTACCTCACCGGCCGCATCGAGTACTTCAACGTCGAAATGGATAACTCGTCGTCGGAGTTGCTCGACTACTTCATCAAGAAGACGGCGTAACCCGTTCGACCGCAGGCCGGGCTTTCAGTCCACGCGTGGTCGGCACCGCAAACCCGCGGAGTCCGAAGCGCCCGGCCTGCACACGGATAGGAGTCTTGTTCCATGTCAATGGATGTTGGCGGCGCACAGGCTGGGCTCAAGGCGGACATCAATGTCACGCCGCTCGTCGACGTCATGCTGGTGCTGCTCATCATCATGATGCTCATTGCCCCGATGTTGCAGCAGGGCGTGGCGCTCACGCTCCCCGAAGCGGGGAACACGGAGGCGAAACCGGACACTCAGGACCAGACGGTCGTGGCGATCGATTCGGCCAATCAGTTCTGGGTCAACGGGCTGCAGTTTTCGAAAAGCGAGTTCGCCGAGCGCGTCCGGGTCGCGCTCGAGGACAAGACCGAGAAAATCGTCCTGATCAGAGGTGACAAGGACGCCAAGTACAGCGCGATCATGGAAGCGATGGACGATCTCCGGCGGGTCGGGATCGAGGACATCGGCCTCATCACTGAAAAGAAGATCGACAAAGCGTTGATGGGAGGCAAGTAGCCATGAAACGCGCGCATAAGCATTTCGGTGCGGAAAAAGTGGTCCATGGGGAAACCCCGCACGCGAGCGCGGACATGAACGTCACGCCGCTCATCGACGTGCTGCTCGTGCTCCTGATCATCTTCATGGCGACCCTCCCGCTCACGCAGCGAGGCGTCGATATCAATCTGCCGCTCGAGACCAAGGCGCCGACCACGCCGGCCGACAACACACAGGTCATGCTCGAGTACACGAACGACCGGAAAATCACCATCAACCACCAGCCGGTCACCCTGCAGGATCTCGAGACCCGCCTTCGGGACATCTTCGAAACCCGCAAGGAAAAGACGATGTTCATCGCCGGGGACGGCGGATTGCGCTACGGCGAGATCATCGCCGTTATCGATGCGGCCAAGGGTGCGGGCGTCGAGAAGGTCGGTATCGTGACCGAGGAGATGCGCCGCGGCGGCCAGGAAAAGAGCGGCAATTAGCTCACGACCGCATTCGGCGAGAGTCAAAGGGCGGACCCTTCGGGGTTCGCCCTTTTCTTATTTGCACGGACGCCGGGGCCAGGGAGCCAGGCTCAGGGCTCGCGGCTCAGGCTCAGGGCAAGGGGGCAGGGGCAGAAAAAAGGCCGCCTGCATCGCTGCGGGCGGCCCTCTTTCGTCGATGCGCGGGCTACTTCGTGCCGGCTGCCCGTTTCTTGTTGAGTTCGATGGCTCGATTACGCAGTTCGTCCGCCTGTCGGTAGTAGGCCGCGCGCTTGGCCATGTCCGTTTCCTCGTTACCCAGCATCCGGAGCAGCAGGTTTTTGTACGTCAGCGCCTCGGCGTAGTCGGGGTTCAACCCCAGGGCCTTCTCGACCGCCTCGAGTCCCTTCTGGATGTATTCCTTCTTCTGGGGAGAGGTGAGGCGGTGGTCCTTGTACGCTTTCTCCCAGTAGTAGGTCGTGACGAGCTGATAGCCCTGCGGGTTGTTCGGCTCGAGATCGGCTGCCTTGTGCAGCGACTCCATCGTCTTGTCGAAGTCCCCCTGGCGATTGTAGAAGCCGGAAATGGTCGTATGGACCAGCGGGTCGTTCGGCTTGGCCTCTCGCGCCTTCATCAAGGCCTGCTCGGCCTCCTCGTACCGCCCGGCGTTTTCGTAGATCCCCATCAGCGCGAAGTAGTTGCCGGGCTCGTTCGGCTCGATTTGAACCATTTTCTGGACGATCGGCTCGGCTTTTTCCGGCGAATTCAGCTTCTCGGGACCGTACGCCGAGACGAGATACTGGAGGGCCAGTTTTCGCATCTCCGGCATCGGATCCTTCTCCGCGGACTTTTCGTAGTTCTCAATCGCCTTCTGGATGTAGGCGTCGTTTTCCGCTTCCCCCGCGTGGCTCGCTTTATAGAGGTTGTCGTAGCTGTTTCCGAGGTAAAAATAGATTTCCGAGCGGCTGGGATCGCTCACCAGGGCCGTCTCGTACTTCTCGGCCGCAGCCTTCCAGTTCGAGCCCTTGTACAGGTCGTTGGCTTCCTTGTAGTCCTTCTGGGCCTTCAGGGCGCTCCAGGAGTATTTGCCGCATCCAGCGGCCGCCAGGCTCAACCCGAGCACCACAGCCACCGCGGCGGCCGACGTCGTTCGCATTCTCGTCATGCTCTCCTCAAAAAGCGGTCCGGCACCGAACGGCAACCGCCCGTACGAAACTGGGTATTAAAATGGATCGAACACGGGTCCGTGTCCAGATCCATCGGCTTCGGCACTGCTGGCACGAACGGGAGGGATTGCCGGCGCCCGAACCGGGTCAGTATAGTGAACGGAAAAACACCCCGTCAACCGGGACCACGGGCCGGCTCCCCTCGTCCATTTAGACACCACACTTCATGATTCGGTTCGAGGACCTCGTCGACAAGGTCCGGGGCATCAACCCGGACGCGGACATTGACCTGCTCAGGCGGGCGTATGTCTTCTCCGCCTTCGAGCACAAGGGGCAGGTGCGCCACTCCGGGGAGCCGTACCTCGTCCACCCGCTCGAGGTGGCCGATCAGCTGGCCGACATGAAGCTTGACGCTGTCGCGATTGCGGCCGGCCTCCTGCACGATATCGTCGAGGACACCCAGACGCCGATCGAGCGCATCAAAGAACTCTTCGGCGCCGATGTCGCGCACGTCGTCGAAGGGGTCACCAAGCTGGGCGCCATCTCGTTCTCGTCGAGCGAAGAGCGGCAGGCGGAAAACTTCCGCAAGATGCTCCTCGCGATGGTGGACGACATCCGCGTGATTCTCGTGAAGCTGGCCGATCGGCTCCACAACATGCGGACGCTTCATCACCTGCCGGAGGAGCGCCGCGTGAAGATCGCGCAGGAGACGCGCGACATCTACGCCCCGATTGCCAACCGGCTCGGCATGAGCAAGATCAAGAACGAGCTCGAGGAGCTGGCCTTCAAATACCTCGAACCCGCGGCGTACGAAGCGTTGCGCTCGCGTGTCGAGAAGCGCCGGCGCGCGACCGAGGGACTCATCGAGGACCTGAAGGGGACCGTTTCCGCGAAGCTGGCCGAGGCGCAGGTGCCGGTGATTGAAATCGACGGGCGCATCAAGCGCCTGTTCAGCATCCATCAGAAGCTGAAGCGCCAGAAGATCGAGCTCGATCAGGTGTACGACATGGTCGCGCTCCGGATCGTCACGCAGTCGGTCAAGTTCCTGCTCGCCCGTAAGCTTGTAAAGTTTGATCAGAGCCGTGATCATAAGGCCGTTCCATGAGCAGATCACCTTCGTGT
>JANNHC010000038.1:0-6380 GCA_031404215.1 Acidobacteriota bacterium | reverse complement strand
CACGGTGCAATTACTCCAGACGTCACAGCGACTGGCCTCGGGGCAGGAGACGGGTTACGGTCTTGGCTGGGACCTCGAGACCGTTGCGCTGGCGGGTGAACAAACGCGCCTGGTCGGCCACGACGGGGAGTCGCTGGGCGGGATGGTGGCGTCCTTCATGACGTTCCCCGAGCACGGGATCGTCGTGGCCGTGACGTCGAACATCTCGTACGCGGACACCTTCTCTCTTGCGTCGAGAATCGCGCAGGCCTTCGCGGAACAGGGGAGAAGTCCAGTACGCAAGTGATGCCTTGTCCGCCGTAGCGCGGAGCGCGAAGGCGGGGCCCCGGCGAGCCTGGGGTGATCGTGCCCGCGGGTCCGGCCATGAGACTCTCAGGCACGGGAACCCGGATACGCCGTTCGGTCGTACTCGTCTTGCAGGATGCGTCGAAACCCCGATCGATGCCAGCACATGACTGGACCCCAAGGGGTTTGTGCAAGGACTGACTCTCAACGCCTGACGTTTTGAACTCACCGATCCGCCGGCGACTCGGCCTGAATCCGGCGGTATATTTCCCTCGCTTCTTCGTACGCCTTTTCCGCCTCGGCGCGCTGGCCCGGCCCAATCCGGCGCGCGCGCATGCGCCAGAGTTGATCGATGCAGGCGAGGGCCCACTGCGCGCTTTTCCGTGACGCGCGTATGGGTTGTCCCGCGACAACCACGTTGACCGGATTCGTATGCAGCTGCGGGAATTGCCGCACGGCGACCCAGCTGCTGCGCTCGATGGGGACGGAAAAATCGACCGCATGCCCGCGTCCGTCCGCCGTCACCTCGCGGCTGGCCACGACGCGGCCGTTCACGACCACTTCGACGAGCCGCTGCCCGCGTTGGTACATGGGATCCAGCGACTGCGTGTCCCGCTTGATGATTGTGTCGCCGATGTAGCGCCGGCCGCCGACAGGGAGGGCCCCACCGTAGGCCGGCTCGAGCGGTGTCTCCGGCGAGAACGCCACCTTCGCATGCACGGCCACCTTGCCCGGCCCGGCGAGCTGGAGCTCGTCGCCCGAGGTCTTGCCGTTGACGGCGAAATCGAACGCATGCGCGTAGCCGTCGCTCACATAGCTGCGGCCGCGAGCGATGCCTTCGATGAATCGCGCGTAATCGAGCCGGCTTTGTTTCCCGAGATGCACGTAGCTGCGGCCCTGGCCCACACGCGTGCCGCTCATGCACGGGAAATCGGTCTCACCGGCCGCCTTCACCGGGAACCCGGCATTCATCAGGTGGTACCACGCGTTCCACTCCCGGATGCGATCGGTGTCCATCGCGCTGATGAAGCCGGCGGCGCCGTGCGCCGCCGTCACGAAGATCTCCTGCGCCCCGACGCTATTGAGCTCCGGGATCGCGAAGTTCGGCAGCTGGTCGTCCGCGCGATCGTGACTCGCCTTCAACTCCGCCTCACCGAGGGCGCCGTCGCGATTCGTGTCGATTCCGTCAAACGGCTCCGGCAGCAGGCCGCGCGGGGCTTCGGACGCGTCGAGCCTGCCGTCCTTATTCGTGTCGAGCTGCTCGAGCAGGCGCGTCGTCGCAGCCGCCGGATCGATCTGGAGGCCGCTGCCGGAGTGCGCGTAGCCCCCCAGACCGCCCTGTGCCTTTGCCCATCGCAGCACCGGCAGCGTCCACGTCGGCCAGCCCCTGCTGGCAGTCGCGCCTGGATAGATCTGGTCCTTCAAGTTGAGCAGACACACGTGGCCGAGCGCTTCCGACCCGAAGCCGCTGACTTCGATGTCGTATTTCATCAGCGTCAACGGCTCGCTGAGCTTGTCGGTCGTGGGCGCGAAAAACTGCTGCTGACGATCGAAGCCCGGGCCCCACGTGAGTATGCTGCCCACGTTGAGCCCCTCGCCTTTGACCTGCCGGAACATGTCCTTCGGATCCACCCCCTCGGTCGGCGACGTGTAGTGGGCGCAGCCCGCTGCATGGATGTGATGATCCCCGCTGTAGAAACCGTGCGCCGCCGGGTCGATCCAGCGCTCGAGCCTGACGGCGATGTCCGTGTCCCCGGACGCGCGGCCGCCGTGCCCGGCGGAGCGCGGCCCGGGAATCGTCACCGTGCGTTTGATCCATCGATACTCGGGCCCGCGGCCGTAGAACATCGTGAGTTCACCCGGTGGCAGTTGCACGTTTTCGCCGTCCGCGCGATAGATGTGCTTCTGGAAGAACAGATCCGGCGCCAACCGCTTCCCCTGGGGCGGGAACACGTGACCTTGCCGATCGACGAACTGAAAGCGGCCAGTCGTCGGGGTGCCGTCGTGGTCGAGGACACGGAGTGTCACGGCAACGGCGGGATTGACGGTGAACAGCACGGGCACCTCTGCGCGAAACCCGAGATCCTGTGTGCCCTCCCCCACGTCGAACGTAATCGTAGCCTCGCGCCGGCCCGATTCACTCGAGTAGATCAGCGCTAGTGCATACTCGACGTCGAGCCCGCTCAGGTGTGACGTCATCGGGGCGGCGGTAAACATCTCCAATTCGAGAAATCGATCGGAGCGCGCCTCGGTGTTCTCGTTCTCGCGGAGGTGCTCCTGTTGCATCCGCTCGGCGGAGAGTTTCGCCATGCCCGCGTACACAGGACCAGATTGTGGACTCGCGATCCCCAGTCTCTGCGTGCCGCCGCTCTCGTTGATGATCTTCACGAGCACCGGCGTATATCCGGCTTGCTGCAACACGGCCGGCGCCGATCCTCGCGCCACTTTCACTCGCGCCTCTGGATTGATGTGCACGGTCAGCAGCACGCGGGCATCGAGCAGCTCCTGTAGCGTTGTCGCATCGCGGGCCCGGCCGGCCTTCGTCAGAGCGGCACGCAGACCGGCAGGCAACGGGGCCCCGAGATACTCCAGCGCCTCAACCAGCCGCTGAATGTTGGCGGCGAGCGGTTGAGCTTCGACGATCACTGCAGCCAACGCCGCCGCGCCCCGTTCCGCGTTCGTCCCTCGAGCGTGTGCCAGGTACTCGCGCGGCGGCGCCGTGGACGAGAGCAGTCCGACGGCGGCAGAGAGCACAAGAGCCGGACAGACGCGTACGGTCACGCGCATCATTCTCCTCGGTTTGACAGCCGTGTAAAGGTTCTGGATTCGGCCGAGCCTTTTCGTGGCGGCGACGCCAGTCCTGTCGCCGTCAATCCGCGCCTCGGGCTTCCGACTCCGCATCGTCGGCGGTTCAGCCGCCGGACTGGCCGCGTTGCTGCTGGCCACGCCGGCCGCCGCCACCCGCTTCGCCGATTGATACCGATGAGTCAACTGACGACTCGGATGCCAGCTCCCGGCCCCGCGCCACAACTTTGTAGTGTGAAGTCACTGGGCATGTCACGTCTCAAACCCGCGTTCGATATCGTCGGCGCCTGCGCCGGACTGGTCGTGTTCGCGCCGGCCATGGCGGTCGTCATCGCCGCTGTGGTCCTCGCATCGCGCATCGTGCGGATCTTGAGAATCGTAAAGGGGCGGGCGCTTACCGGCCAGCGCTTGTTCGACTTGCCCGACTGTCTACGCCGTCAACTCGTCCCTCAGCGGCAGCCCGTGCTGCCGGCGCGACTCGTTGCCGTCGAAGGCAGCGGAGATCTTGTACAGCTCGAAGCGACCGTCACGCGCTGTCGGCGCGACACGCTTCAGCAGCGTCTGGCGCTGGCGGGTCGTCATCGGACGGAAGCCCTGCGCGATCGCGAGGTTCTGGCGAAGGACGCGCATGGTATCGACACGCAGCACGACGTACGTGATCGGCTGCGCGGCCGAGTATGTTCGGGGTCCCGCCGGTTCGGTCGTCGCCGTGTCCAGCGGTCGGGGGGAAAACGACATCTCGTCTACTTGACGAGTGTTCCATCGATTCGTTGGCTCCCTCGCCTATACTGGCGCCTATGAGGGGCTATCGAGCGAGGTTCGCGGCCGTGGCCGCGATCTTCCTGGCCGCGTCCGATCTTTCTGCACAGAACTGGCCGCAGTGGCGCGGGCCGTCGAGCCAGGGCCTCTCTTCCGAATCCGTCCTCCCGACGACGTGGAGCACGAGCGAGAACATCGCGTGGCGGGCTTCGCTCGCGGGGCTCGGCACGTCGTCCCCGATCGTGTGGGGCGATCGCGTGATCGTCACGTCGCAGGTCGGCACGTCGCCGGCCGCGGGAGGTGGTGCCCATCCGCAGCTGGCCCGGGACGACCGCGCGCTCGCCCAGCGGGAGAATCCGATTGGCGGCAAGCGCCTGGAACCCGAGGGGACCGCGAGCGATGTGTGGCTCGTCGTGGAGGCGTTCAGCCGGTCTGACGGTCGGCGGCTGTGGGAGCAGCGGACGAAGGCGACCGGACCCCTGCCGGGGGTCCACGAAAAGCACAACCTTGCGACACCGACGCCGACCACGGACGGCGAGCGTGTCTACGCGTGGTTTGGGAATGGGCAGATCGTGGCGCTCGACATGGAGGGGAAACTCGTCTGGACGCGAAATCTCGGCGTAGAGTTCGCACCATTCCGGACCCTCTGGGGGCACGGGAGCTCACCGGTGCTGTTCGGCGATCTCCTCATCCTGCTGTGCGACCACCTGTCAGACGCGTACCTGCTGGCGATCGAGGCGTCGACTGGAAGGGATCGATGGAAGGCGGACCGGGGCGACGGCCGCACGTCGCACAGCACGCCTCTCGTCGTGCGCGGCCCCGATGGTCCCGAGCTTCTCGTCAACTCATCGGAGCGCATCGATGGCTACGATCCTGCCACGGGGAAGCTGCTGTGGTTCACCGGCCAGCCGCGGCAGACGCCGATCCCTTCTGCGGTCTTCCATGACGGCCGGATCTATCTGAGCCGCGGCTACCGGAACAGCGATTACATGGCGATCCGGCCGGGCGGCCGAGGGGACGTCACGGCCACTCACGTGGAGTGGCAGGCGCCTTCCGGCGCATCGTATGTGCCCTCGATCCTGTACTACGACGGGTTGCTCTACATGACGAACGAAGTCGGCGTAGTGACATGTGCCGACGCCCGCACCGGCGAGCGTGTCTGGCGGCATCGGCTCGAAGGGCTGTTCTTCGCCTCTCCGGTTGCCGGCGGTGGCAAGGTGTATCTGGTCAGCGAAACCGGGGAGACGTTCGTCCTGCGCGCCGGCCGCACTCCGGAGGTCCTTGCACGAAATGACCTGGGCGAGCGGTTCATCGCCTCGCCGGCGATTTCGTACGGGCGACTGTTCCTGCGGAGCGATCGCACGTTGTTCGCCGCGGGCAAGTGAGCGACGGTCCGTGTCGCGGTGGTCGCGGTCCGCGTCTCAGTGGAGGCCAGGTGGCGCAATCAGCCGATTTCTGGGGTTGGGGTCCAAGTGTCTCCTAGACGGGGGCGGGCAGACCATTCCCGCGATCCGGTTTGTCGTCACCGATCGCGAGGTCTACCGCCCGGTGCGGACGTCGCTGCTGCTGATCGACGAAATCCGGCGGCAGCATCGGAAGGAGTTCGCGTGGGGCAAGTCGATCGATAGGTTGACGGGGTCTGACAAGGTCAGATTGGCCATCGACGGCGGAACGCTTCCGGCGTTTCCCGAGCAATGGGATCGGGAAGCAGCGTCGTTCCGCGAACGACGGTGGCCGTTTTTGCTCTACGACTGACGTTCGGCATCGCCGCGTTCAGAGGAGGACCGATGAAGCGGTGGCACGTGTCTATGACCTGCCTGCCGTTGTTCGGACCACGCCTCGCTTCATCGAGAGCCTGTCGGGACAAGGCGTGCGTGGTAGCTTTGCGGCATGAAATCGACGACAAAGCGCCTACGCGATCTTTTTCCCAAGACGAAGCCGTACCGCTCGGGGGATCTGAAGGTCTCGAAGCTGCACACGATCCACTTCGAGGAGTGCGGCAACCCGCGCGGCAAGCCGCTCGTCTTCCTGCACGGCGGCCCGGGCGGCGGCATCGAACCGTTCTATCACCGTTACTTTGATCCGAAGAAGTGGCGCATCGTGCTGCACGACCAGCGCGGCTGCGGCAAGAGCACACCCTTCTCGGAGCTCCGGGAGAACACGACCTGGAATCTCGTGGCGGACATCGAGAAGCTTCGCGAGCACCTCGGCATCGACCGGTGGGTCGTTTTCGGCGGGAGCTGGGGCAGCACCCTTTCGCTGGCCTATGCCGAGACGCACCCGGATCGCTGCAAGGCGCTCGTGCTGCGCGGCATCTTCCTGCTGCGCCGGAGCGAGCTGCTCTGGTTCTACCAGCAGGGGGCGAGTGAGATCTTTCCCGACGCGTGGGAGCACTATCTCGCGCCGATCCCCTCGCGCGAGCGGGGCGACATGATGAAGGCCTACTACAAGCGCCTCACCAGCCCCCACCGCCGCGTGCGCCAGAAGGCCGCGCGCGCCTGGTCGATCTGGGAGGGGAGCACGAGCAAGCT
>JANNHC010000037.1:0-6803 GCA_031404215.1 Acidobacteriota bacterium | reverse complement strand
ATCCGCTGCTTGCCCGATCGGCTGATCACGCGCAGCTCGTCGAGCTCGGTGTCCACGCCGTCGCGAATCACGCCGCCGTCACGCGCATTCACCGGCGGCTCGTCCAGCAGCGTGCGTTCGAGCATCCCACGCAGGTCGGCCAGGTCGTCGAGCTCCGCCGCGAGGCTGCGGATGAGCGGCGCCTGGAACGGATCGAGCAGCATGCGGACGCGGGGAACCGCCGCCAGTGACTGGCGCAGGGACACGAGGTCCCGCGGCCCCGCCGTGCCGAGCGCGGCACGGGCGACCAGCCGCTCGATGTCGTGCACGGTCTTCAGCGTGTCGCGCACCTTGGCGCGCTCGGTGCTGCGAAACGCAAACTCCTCGACCGCGTCCAGCCGGTCCTGAATACGCTCGAGCGCGATCAATGGGCGCAACAGCCAGGCGCGGATCAGGCGCCCGCCCATGGAGGTCAGGGTCCGATCGATCTCGTGCAACAGCGAGCCGGTTCGTCCGCCGTCGGCCGCCTCGATGACTTCCAGGTTCCGCAGCGTCGTCGGATCGATCACCAGACAGTCGGCGCCGGTCCGGAATGCGATCTCACGGACGTGGGCGAGATCCGCCTTCTGCGTGTCGCGAAGGTATTGCACCAGCGCACCGGCGGCGCTCGTGGCCGCCCGGTGATCGTCGAGCCCGAAGCCGCGCAACGACTGCGCCTGCATCTGCGCGAGGAGCGCCCGGCGCGCGCCCTCGAACTCGAACGTCCAGCCGTCAGCTGCGGTCACCCGCGTGTCGAGCCGCAACTCGGCGACGAGGCCGGCGATGTCGTCAGACCCTGCCGGCGCCACGATTTCCCGTGGCCGCAGCACGGAGAGCTCATCGGCGAGCGCCTGGCGCGCGTCGGCTCCCGTGTACTCGGCGGAGGTGAATTCCCCGGTTGACAGATCGAGGAGCGCCACGCCGTAACCCGGTCCCGGATCGGCCGGTGAAATCCCCATCAGGAATGCCGGCTCTCGTGCGTCGAGATATCCCGCATCGGTGAGCGTTCCCGGCGACACCACGCGCACCACTTCGCGCCGGACGAGCCCTTTTGTTTTCTTCGGGTCCTCCATCTGCTCGCAGACGGCGACGCGGAAGCCCTTCCTCACGAGCCGCGCGATGTAGCCGTCGGCGGCGTGATACGGGACGCCGCACATGGGGATGGCGCCGCCGGTCGAGTCCCTGGATCGCGAGGTGAGCGTCAACTCGAGGGCGCGCGCCGCCGTCAGCGCATCCTCGTAGAACATCTCGTAGAAATCCCCCATGCGGAAGAACACGATGGCGTCGCGGAACTGCCGCTTCGCCTCGAAATACTGACGCATGGCCGGAGTCGCGCCGGCTGGTTCGGAAGACACGGGAGGGGAGGCCATTTCGGGGGAGCGTCTGGAGGGCAGTATAACATTGGGTTCTGCGGGGCTCTTCAGGGTTCTACGGGTGCCACGGGTTCTGCGAGGTTCTACTGGGTTCTGCCGGTCAGGCGAGGTTCTGCAGCTGCTGTGATCATCCTGGCGTTGGATACAACCACGAAGGACGGAAGCGTCGCGGTGGTGATCGACGGGGTC
Source organism: Acidobacteriota bacterium (assembly GCA_031404215.1). Taxonomy (GTDB): domain Bacteria; phylum Acidobacteriota; class Vicinamibacteria; order Vicinamibacterales; family 2-12-FULL-66-21; genus JALZOC01. Next base: position 5,223 of record JANNHC010000037.1, on the reverse strand, counting down.
GTGCGTGTTGAGCGCGCGGGGGATCCTGGCGTGACGCACGGGCAGCGATTGCCTGCAGAGCTGACGGACGTCCTCACGGCCGCGCACGCAGGCATCGCCGACGTCGATTTGTTCGCGGTCGCCGCGGGTCCGGGCTCGTTCACGGGGCTCCGGGTCGGCATCGCGACGATTCAGGGGCTGGCCATGGCGCAGGGGAAGCGGATCGTTGCGGTCTCCGCGCTGGACGCGCTGGCGCGCGCGGCGGGGACGGCACGCCACGCGATTGCGGCATGGATGGACGCGCAGCGCGGGGAAGTCTTCGCCGCGCTGTACGGGGCCGGTGGACGTGACCTGTTGATCCCGCCGGTGTCGGCGCTGCCGGCAGCGGTCCTCCAGGCATGGGCCGGCATGGACATACCGTCAGACATCGCGTTCATCGGAGACGGCGCCATGAAACACCGCGAGTGCCTCGCGCGGACGTTGGGTGATGCCGTGCGCGTTATCAGCCCCCCGCCACTCGCCGGCATCATCGGCCGAATGGCGGCCGAGGATCCGGGGCGCGCGGTACTGCCGCATGGGGTCGTCCCCCTCTATATTCGCCCGCCGGACGCGGAACTCGCACGCGCGCGTCGCGCCGCGGGACACTGACCCCATCATGAACGGCGAGCCCGACCTGTCGATCTCCCGACTGGAGGGAGAGGGTGGCCTCGACGAAATCGCCGCGCTCGAAGCGGCATCGTTCGCCAACCCGTGGTCCCGCGAGATGCTCGCCCGAGAGCTGCGAAACCCGGACGTCGCCCGCGTCTACGTGCTTCGCGATCATGCAGGACAGCTGCTGGCGTTCTGCGCCTGCTGGATCATCGTCAACGAGCTGCACATCAACACGCTGGCGGTCAGGGGCGACCAACGCCGGCGAGGACTTGCGACAAAACTCCTGCGTGTGCTCTTTGCGGAGGCAGCGACCGCCGGCGCGGACTGCGCGACCCTGGAGGTCCGGCGCTCCAACGAGGCCGCACGGAAGCTGTACGAGGGTCTGGGCTTCGAGGTCCGGGCTGTCCGGCCGAAATACTACTCGAGTCCGGTCGAGGACGGGCTCATACTTTGGAACGACAAGCTCGGCTTTTTGAATCCGAATACGGATCCTTGAAGCGTGAGGGCGCTTGTGGTAGCTTGCCACGTATGAAAGCTCACCAGCGGTAACCTCTTCCCCAGGAGGCGGAACATGCCGACAGACTTCGAAGAGCTAAAGCGTCAGTTGCTGCAAAGCGACGAAGAGTACCGCAGACTCGCCACCCGTCATCACGACCTCGACGAACAGATTCACACCCTCACCACCCGACATTACCTTTCGGAACCAGAACAAGTCGAAGAAGTCCGGTTGAAGAAAGTGAAGCTCCAGCTGAAAGATCAGATGGAAAGCATCCTGCGCCGGTACACCGTGCACGACAGCGGGGCGCCGCACGCGGCGCATCACTGAGGCGGGGCTCCCGTAACGTCCCGCCGCAGTTGGCCAATCTGTTCACGTAGGGCCGGCGTTTGGTCCCGGCTGGCGCCGACGGCCGATGCCTGGCCCTCGTGACTTTCCGCCCGCATCCGGGCCATCATCGACATTCCATGAAAATCGATCGTGCTGGATTTCCGTTTATCGCGGCCGCCCTTGTCCCCGCCGCAACCCTTGCCGCAACGCGCCGGTATGGGCTCGCGGCGCCGTTCGCGCTGCTCGGCGGATTCATGGCGTATTTTTTCCGCGATCCCGAGCGGCGTATTCCACAGGCCCCTGGCCTCGTCGTCTCGCCCGCCGACGGCCGCGTGATCATTGCCGGGCCGAGCGACGGCCGGTGGGCGCCGCCCGGCAATTGGACGCAGATCACGATCTTTCTCTCGCCGATGGACGTGCACATGAACCGCACGCCTGTCGGGGGGCGCGTCACGCGCGTCGCGTACCGCCCCGGAAAGTTTCTCCCGGCCTACAATGAGGGATCGAACGACAACGAGTTGAATGAGGTCTGGATCGACTACAACGGACAGCCGGTCGTCTTCCGGCAGGTCGTCGGCATGCTGGCGCGCCGCATCGTCTGCCGCGTCCGGGAGGGCGAGATGCTCGAGCGTGGCCAGCGCGTCGGCCTGATGAAGTTCGGCTCGCGCATGGATGTCTTCCTCCCGCTCGACACGACGCTGCTCGTCTCGGCCGGCGATCGCGTGGTCGGAGGAGAGACCGTACTCGCGAGATTCGGGAGCAGCGGTGCTCGATAATTCGCGGCTGCTCCGGCGCCGCCGGCACGATCGCCCCGATCGGTTCCGGCGCGGCGTGTTCCTGCTCCCGTCGCTCTTGACCGTGGCGAACCTGTTCTGCGGGTACGCGTGCGTCGTGTTCTCCACGCGCTCGGACTTCGACACCGCCGCCCTCTTTATCGGCATCGCGATGGTGCTCGACACGCTGGACGGGTTCTTCGCGCGCCTGACCAACTCCTCGTCCGCCTTTGGCGTCGAGCTCGACTCGCTCGCGGACGTCGTCTCGTTTGGGCTCGCGCCGGCGATCCTCGCCTTCACGTGGGGACTCTGGCCCCTCGAGCGCTTCGGCTGGGCCGCGGGCTTCCTCTATGTCACCGCCGCGGCGATGCGGCTCGCGCGCTTCAACGTCCAGAGCAGCACGACCACCTCATCCACCGACAAGCGTCACTTCGTCGGCATGCCGAGCCCCGCCGCCGCCGGCGTGTTCGCCTCAACCGTGTATCTCTACCCGTACGGCCTTCAGGAGCCGCGCGCGGCGCTTCCGGCGCTTGCGATGGTTCTCGTCCCGGGCTTCCTCATGGTCAGCACGATCCGCTTCCGCAGCGTGAAGGCCATGGACGTCGGCTGGACCCGTTCGTACCTCAGCCTCTTCCTCGGCGCCGTCGCCATCGCGCTCGTGGCCTCACAGCCCCGCCTCGCGCTCGTGGTGCTTGCCTACACCTACACGGCTGCCGCCTTGATCGTCTGGGCGTATACGCGCCTTCGCCGCCGGCCGGTTGACCCTGGTCCAGAGGACGTTCCGCGTCACGACTCCACAACGCCTCCGTAGCCCACAGCGACGCCCATCCCATTTGAGCCTGTGTGGAGACGAATTCTGCAGGGGCTACGAGATCGGCAGTGTCACGACAACGGTCGTGCCGCGGCCTTTGCCGCTTTCGACGTCGATCGTGCCGCCGTTCAGCTCGATGTTGCGGCGGGCGATGGGGAGACCCAGGCCTGTGCCGGTGGTCTTGGTCGAGAAGTAGGGTTCGAACACGCGTGCGAGGGCGTCGTCGTCCATACCGACGCCGGTGTCGTGGACGCGCAGGGTGACCACGTCGGCGCCAGCTGAAGTGTCGAGGGTGAGCGTGCCGGCACCCGGCATCGCGTGCAGCGCGTTTTCGACGATGTTGGAGAGGCTGCGCGCGACGAGGGTGCGATCCACGAAGACGCGGGGCAGCGGGCCCTGGACGTGATTCACGATCTCGATGCGGCCCGCCAGGCCGGTGCGGTACGGACCGACGACATCGGCGACAAGCTCCGGCACGTCGACAGGCGCGGGCTTCGCGGTGGGAGACGACGCGAAGCTGGAGAACTCGGCGGAGATCTGGCGCAGCAGCCGCACCTGCCCCAGGATGGAGCTGACGCAGTCGTCGAGCACCTCGCCGAGCGGCTCGCCGCGATCGGCATGGACGCGGCGGAGGTGCTCGGCCGAGAGCTGGATCGGCGTCAGCGGATTCTTGATCTCGTGCGCCACCTGCCGCGCCATTTCGGCCCAGGCCTCGAGCCGGTGCGTGCGCTCGAGCTGCGAGCGCTGGGCCTTCAGTTCGGCGGCCATGCTGTTGAAGGCGTCCACGAGGCGGCGCAGCTCGTCTGACGAGCGGACGGCGATCTGGGCGTCGAAGTCGCCGCGCGCGATCCGGCGGGTGGCGCGGGTCAGCCGCCGGACGGGATCGGCGATGCGCTCGGCCATCGAAAGGCCGATGCCCGCCCCGAGCAGGATGAAGAACAGCACCGCCAGATGCACGCCGCGATCGAGATCGTCGATCTCGCGATCGATGTCGCGCTGCCTGGTCGCGAGCGGAACGGTCAGGATCACTTTCCGGCCCCCGGCGCGCACCGGCGCGGCGGCGATTGTGTACGGCACCGTGCCGATCCGGTCCTCCCCGACGAAACTCGGCAGCCGCTCGAGCGCGATCGCGCGATAGACCGCATCAGGCGTGCGGGTGGCGAGGAGGCCCGATGCGAAGAGGTCGCGCTTGCTCGTGGCAATGAGCTGCGCCCCTTCGAAGATGTTCACGTCCTGATCGATCACCTGGCTGATCCAGATCATGACGTCGTCGCTCGCCGGCGCGAGCCCCTCGGTTTTCTGGATGAGTGCGTCGGACTGCTCGATGACCCGCTGGGCGACGGCCGCGGTCCGGGCCGCGTCGAGCGCGACGCCCGCGGTGAGCAGGTTCGCAAAATACCAGCGGATCGCCAGCGCGAGGATGAAGACGGGAATGATCGCGGCCAGGACGAACGCCAGGAACAACTTCCGGTAGAAACTGGCGCGGATCTCGCGCAAGAGCGCCCGGCCCAGGCGCGGGCGCTCCCGGGCGACCCGCGTGAACATCGCGGTACCGAGGAGCACGAGCACGTAGAACGCGCCCGAGAGAGTCGTCAGCTCCGCAAGGTGCACGAGGTGGTCGAACGGCGTCAGCCCGCGATACCCGATCGCGTAGATGGATCCGCGATCGTTGGAGAAATACACGCGATAGCGGCCCTCGTTCGTCCGAACGGTGGTCCAGAACGGCTGGCGCGCGGGTTCGTAGATGCGGCGGAACAGGGCATCGTCTATGGACCAGGCGGCGTGCGGCGAACTGTAGGTCGCCGCGAGTCCCCAGCCGTAAATCGCGACTTCGACCTCGCTGCCTGTCGTGCCCTCGCGCGGCGCGCGCTCTTCGTCCCGGCGAAAGACCTCGAAGTTGGGATTCTGGGACGTGATGAAGGGCAGCGTGCGGTAGTCGAACATCTGAATGCGCAGCACGATATGGCCCGGATGATCGGGCACCGGCGTCGCGTGGACGCGGCGAATGCCGGGGCCGCCTTGCAGCACCGGCAGCGCGAAATTGGCCTGCCCCGCGAGGCCCATCTTGGCGTCGGCGCAGAGCTTGGCGAAGCCGCGCAATTGCTCGGGATCGGCGCCGAACGCGCCCACCACCGGATCGACGCCGTCGCCGGCCGAGCGCCGGAAGAGATCGATGAAGGCGG
>JANNHC010000036.1:0-2428 GCA_031404215.1 Acidobacteriota bacterium | reverse complement strand
GGGTTGGCAAAAGCGATGGAGCCCGCAGCGGGTTCGTCGCCGAGCGTGTCGATGTCGCCGACGCTGACGACACCCGCGATGACGCAGGGGGGGATGATTCTCGGCACGGTGGCGTACATGGCGCCCGAGCAGGCGCGCGGGCGGACGGTCGACAAGCGCGCCGACATCTGGGCGTTTGGCGTGGTGTTGTACGAAATGGTGACGGGCCGCCGATTGTTCACCGGCGACACGATCAGCGATGTCATCGCAGCGGTCCTGACGAAGGAGCCCGACCTGTCGGCAGGTCCAAGACAATGGCGCCGGCTGATCAGCCGCTGCCTCGAAAAGGATCTGCGCAAGCGCCTGCGCGATATCGGGGACGTGTGGTTGTTGCTCGACAACGAAGACTTCCCGGTCGACGCCGCGCCACGTGCGAGCCACAGACGCGTGTGGCCGTGGGCACTGGGGGCGTTTGTCGTTGGTGCGGTGGCGACGTCGATCGCGGTGGCTTTCACTGGACGTACGGCGGCGCAGGTCCCCGTGGCCTTCGTCGAGCCGCCGCCACCGGGGACCCGGTTTCTCAGCGCCCCGATGCCCTCCCCCGACGGCCGGCGGCTGGCGTGGATCGCGGTGGACGGCTCCGGCAAGGCGCGCTTGTGGACGCGGGAGGTCGGTGACGTCTCTCCGCACGCCGTCGACGGGACTGACGGCCTCAGGATGGCGTTCTGGTCGCCCGATAGCCTGCAGCTCGCATTCGTGGCGCAAGGCCAGCTCCGGCGGGTCGCGCCAGGCGGGGGCCCGGCGTCGTTGATCGTTGCGGCCAATCCGCACAGCGGCGTGTGGCTGGCCGACGGCGACATCCTGTTGGCGGTGACCGGCCAAGGACTCATGCGTGTGCCCGCGACGGGCGGCTCGCTTCGTCCGGCGACCGGCTTTGCCTCGGATGCCTTTCGGAATCTTCGGATCGACGGTCTCAATGTCTCGCCCGATGGGCGATGCTTGCTCTTCATTCAGTTCGGCGGGGAGACCGGCGTCTATGCGGCCCGGCTCGATGGCACAGTCAGGCGGCTGCTTTATCCTGGCGAGCATTCGTCCACGGTCTTTGTCGGCTCAGACCTGATCGTGCGACAGAACGCGACGGTGTTGGTGGCCCAGCGGTTCAATTCCACCGACATGAGTCTTGTCGGCGATGCGTTCCCGGTGGCGCAGAACGTCGGCGCTGACGACTTCACGGGCGGCGCGAGCGGTGCCCTGAGCTTCATCGCGGGCGCCAGGGACATGTCGCGTCTGACCTGGTTCACCCGCGACGGCAAGGTGGCCGGTGTGGCGGGCCCCGAGGGGGAATATACGGAGGTGGCGATCTCACGCGGTGGTCGCTGGCTGGGGTTCGTGCGGAAGGATCCCGCGGATGGCAACGTCGACGTGTGGCTGCAGGCGCTGCCTGGCGGCGCGCCGAGCCGGCTCACGTCCGACCCCGACGTCGACCACCTGTTCACGATTTCCCACGGGGAGCGCGACGTGGCGTGGGAAGCACATGCGAAGGGCACGTTGAACCTGATGCGGCGTCCCGCCGACAGCTCATCGCCGGCCCAACTGGTCCGGCTGTGGGGCAAGGCCGGTGGCCCGGTTGATTGGTCGCCCGATGGACGCGTCGTGTTGTACCAGTCACAAGACGGCACAAGCGGATCCAACCTGTGGGCGGTGCCGATGGACGGATCTGGCGATCCCGTCCGGCTGACCCAGCCGGGATTCGGCAGTGACGACGGCCAGTTCTCGCCGGATGGCCTCTGGCTGGCCTTCAGCGGATGGGCGACGGGCCAGAAAGAGGTGTACGTCCAGCGCGTCGAGGGCATGAGGCTCGTCGGCGGTCCCGTGCGCGTGTCGGAGAGCGGGGGCCAGTGGCCGCTGTGGCGGCGCGACGGGGCGGAGTTGTTCTTCATGAACAGCGGCGCCCTCATGGCGACCGAGTTCCATGGGCAGAGCGATCGCCCCGTCGGCGCGCCGCGACCGCTCTTCACGATCGCCGGTTCTGGCGGTGGCCCCTTCGGATTCGGCCGCTCATATGCGGTGACGCCTGACGGACAGCGCGTCATCGCGATCGTGTCGGCGACCGACCCGACGCCGCATCCGGCCAGCGTCATTCTCAACTGGCGCGCGGCGCTCGAGAAGAGGCGGTAGGTCTCGAATGAGCCTTGCGATTGGCACCCCGCTCGGCCCTTGCGAGATTCAAACGCCGCTCGGCGGATTAGTCCTCCCTTGTTGCGAAGGGTTTACCGATATCGAAGGAGGCACTGCGGTCTCGGGTCGGTGGGTGAGGCTTTGGAGCGGTTACGCTGGCGTTATGCTGAACGAGAAACAGGAGAGTTTTCGGCCAGATTCCATCGATTCTGACTCGGTTCTGGACCGAGGGGTCGAAGGTTCAAATCCTTTCGCCCCGACCAATTTTCAT
>JANNHC010000035.1:0-4832 GCA_031404215.1 Acidobacteriota bacterium | reverse complement strand
AACAAAAAATTTGCTACTGAAGTTGTAGGTGATAACCTGATCATGCTGGATAAAAGAGCAGATGGCAGCCAGGGCACACAGGGATTGGAAGGTTTTGACGGACCGGATAATGGATCGGAACCACCAACGGCTGATGATGGTTCTGAACGTTTACCGTTTTAATTATTTTTTAAGACTGTGTTAACCTGTTCTGTTTAAAAATAAAAACAATAAATGGAATAGTATTTTTTACCTAAACTCTTTGTTTTGGATTACCATTCGGTACATGAATTTTTTACTTTTCAACTTCTGGCAATAACTCCTGCTGCTACAACCATACTTATATTTTTAGTTGTAATTCTTTTTATATTATCGTTCTTACTCGCAGGCTCCGAAGTTGCTTTTTTCTCCCTAACCTACAAGGATATTAATATGCTGCGAACAAAAAAGCAGCCTGCATACCGGCGCATTGTAAGCCTCCTCGATCAACCAAAAACTTTGCTGGCATCTATGCCAGGAAAAGCACACGGTCTCGCGCCTGCTCGGTGCGCCGCCGGGATACGTCGGCTACGAGGAGGCCGGGCAGCTCACCGAGGCGGTGCGCCGGCGCCCCTACTCGGTCGTCCTGTTCGACGAGATCGAAAAGGCGCACCCCGAGGTGCTCAACGTCATGCTGCAGCTGCTCGACGATGGGCGCCTGACGGACGGGAAGGGACGCACGGTCGATTTCAAGAACTCCGTCGTGATCATGACGTCGAACGTCGGGAGCCATTTCATCGCCGATGCGGCTCAGCGCGACACGACCGTGCGCACGGAAGGCGAGCACGAGCTCGACGAGGCCACGAGGCGGCAGGTGCTCGATACGCTGCGGGATCACTTCCGTCCGGAGTTCCTGAACCGCGTGGACGAAATCATCGTCTTCCACTCCCTGACCCGCGGGCAGATGCGGCAGATCATCGACATCCAGCTCAAGGGGCTGATGAAACGGCTCGAGGATCGCAAGATCCGCGTGGAGCTGTCCGACCGCGCGAAGAATCTCCTCATTTCGGAAGGGTACGACCCGGCCTACGGCGCACGTCCACTGAAGCGCGTCATCCAGCGGCGCGTGCTCGATCCGCTCGCCATGCGCGTGCTGCAGGGAGCATTCGGCGAGGGGTCGGTGGTGCGAATCGACGCGCCGCGCGGCGAGCTGGAATTCACAAACGTGGAAGACCCACTTCATGCGACGGCATAGGATCGATTGATGGCGGATCAGACTTCGGACAGCAAGCCAGGCTCGGGCGCCCGGCGGTCAGGCGACCGCAAGCTCTCGCCCCGCGGGCGCTCGGCCTCGGCGATGTGGTACGTGTTGGGATTGTTCCTGCTCCTCGCACTCGGGCAGGCGTTCTTCTTCTCGATGCAGGGCGGCGAGGCTATCCCATACAGCGAGTTCAAACAGCGCGTACGGGACGGACGTGTCGGCGACGTCGCCGTGGCCGAGGACCTGGTGCGCGGCACGATGAAAAACGCGACGAAGGACACGCGGCCCTTCACCGCGGTCCGCATCGAGGACCCGAAGCTTCTCGAAGACCTCGAGAAGGCCGGCGTGAAATACAGGGGCGAGGCGGCCAACAAATGGGTCGGCGAGATCGTCGGGTGGATCATTCCCCTGGTGTTCCTGATTGCTCTGTGGAGCTTCTTCTTCCGGCGGATGGGAAGCGCCGAGGGCGGCATCATGTCGTTTGCGAGAAGCCGCGCGAAAATCTATGCGGACGACGACGTGAAGGTGCGGTTTGGCGACGTGGCCGGAGTTGACGAAGCGGAAGAGGAACTGCGCGAGATTGTCGAGTTTCTGAAGACCCCCAAGAAATACACCAGCATCGGCGGTCGGATTCCGAAGGGCGTGCTGCTCGTCGGCCCTCCCGGGACCGGCAAGACGCTGCTCGCGCGCGCGGTCGCCGGTGAAGCGAAGGTGCCCTTCTTCAGCCTGAGCGGATCCGAGTTCGTGGAGATGTTCGTCGGCGTCGGCGCGGCGCGCGTGCGCGATCTGTTCGCACAGGCCGAGGTGAAGGCGCCGTGCATCGTGTTCATCGACGAGCTCGACGCGCTCGGCAAGATGCGCATGCAGTCGCCGATGGGCAGCCACGAAGAGCGCGAGCAGACGCTCAACCAGCTGCTCGCGGAGATGGACGGGTTCGACGCGCGCAAGGGCGTCATCATCATGGGCGCGACGAACCGGCCGGAGGTGCTCGACCCTGCCCTGCTCCGGCCTGGCCGATTCGATCGGCAGGTGCTGGTGGACAAGCCGGACGTGCGGGGGCGCGAAGAGATCCTGGTGATCCACGTGAAGACCGTGAAGCTGGCGGACGGTGTCGATCTGAAAGTGATCGCCGCGCGCACGGCGGGCTTTGCGGGCGCGGATCTCGCGAATCTCGTCAACGAGGCGACGCTGCTCGCGGCGCGCAAGGACAAGACGGCCGTCGAGATGAAGGACTTCGAGGAAGCGATTGATCGGCTGGTGGCCGGTCTCGAGAAAAAGCGCGTGATGAGCCCCAAGGAGCGCAAGATCGTGGCGTACCACGAGTCGGGCCATGCGATTGTCGCGACCGTGCTGCCCGGCCTCGATCCCGTGCACAAGATTTCGATCGTGCAGCGCGGCTTCGGCGCGCTCGGCTACACGATGCAGCTCCCGCTCGAGGATCGATACCTGCTGACGCGCGAAGACCTGCTCAGCCAGCTGTCGGTGCTGCTGGCCGGACGGAGCGCCGAGGAAATCGCGTTCGGCCGGATCTCGACCGGCGCCCAGAACGATCTCCAGCGGGCGACCGACATCGCGCGCGCCATGGTCACCGAGTTCGGGATGAGCGAAGTGCTCGGGGCCGTCAATTACGCGCCCAACCAGCGGCCCATGTTCCTCGACGTCGGCCTCGGCTCGGGGCGGGGCAACTATTCAGAGGAAACCGCCGTCAAGATTGACGCGGAAGTGAAGCGGATTGTCGCGGAAGCGCATGAAACCGCGCGCGAGGTGCTGCGCGAGCGGCGCGAAATCCTCGATGCGTTATCGCTGAGGCTCCTCGAGAAGGAAGTGATCGAGGCGGAGGAATTGAAGGCGATCATGGGGTCGCTTCCCCCGAAGGATCCTGAGGGGACAGCACCCACGGCGACGACCTAGCACCCGCAGAACCCCGAATCTCAGCCCATTTTCTGCATCGACGCGAGAAAATCCTGGTTGGACTTCGTCTTCCCCATCTTGTCGAGCAGCAGCTCCATGGCCTCGACCGCCGACAAGGGGGCGAGCACCTTGCGCAGGACCCAGACGCGGTTGAGATCCTCGCGCGGCAGCAGCAGCTCTTCCTTCCGGGTGCCGCTCTTCAGCATGTCGATCGACGGGAACACACGCTTGTCGGTGAGTTTCCGGTCCAGGTGGATTTCCATGTTGCCGGTGCCCTTGAACTCTTCGAAGATCACATCGTCCATGCGCGAGCCCGTGTCGATGAGCGCCGTGGCGATGATCGTCAGCGAGCCCCCTTCCTCGATGTTGCGCGCCGCACCGAAGAACCGTTTCGGCTTCTGGAGCGCGTTCGAGTCGAGACCACCCGACAGAACCTTGCCGGACGGGGGAATGACGGAGTTATAGGCGCGCGCGAGGCGCGTGATCGAGTCGAGCAGGATGAGGACGTCCTTCTTGTGCTCGACAAGGCGCTTGGCCTTCTCGATGACCATCTCGGCGACCTGCACGTGGCGTTGCGCCGGCTCGTCGAAGGTGGACGAGATGACTTCGCCATTGACCGAGCGCTGCATGTCCGTCACTTCCTCCGGACGTTCGTCGATGAGCAGCACGATCAGGAACACTTCGGGATGGTTCTTCGCCACCGACTGCGCAATGCTCTGAAGGAGCATCGTCTTGCCGGTGCGCGGCGGCGCGACGATCAGGCCGCGCTGTCCCTTGCCGATCGGCGCCATCAGGTCCAGCACGCGGCCCGAGAGCTGGTCGGGCGTCGTCTCGAGGATGAAGCGCTCCTGCGGGTAGAGCGGGGTCAGGTTCTCGAAGAAAAGCTTGTCGCGCGCCTGCTCGGGCGATTCGAAGTTGACCGCTTCGACCTTGATGAGCGCGAAATAGCGCTCCCCTTCCTTCGGCGGCCGAATCTGGCCCGACACGGTGTCGCCGGTCTGCAGGTCGAACTTGCGAATCTGTGACGGGGAGACGTAGATGTCGTCGGGGCCGGGCAGGTAGTTGTAGTCCGGCGCGCGGAGAAATCCGAATCCATCGGGCAGCACCTCGAGGACGCCTTCCGAGAAGATGAAGCCGCTCTGCTCGGTCTGCGCCTTCAGAATCTGAAAGATCAGCTCCTGCTTGCGCATCCCGGTGGCGCCGGCCACGTTCAAGTCCTTCGCGATCTGGGTGAGCTGCTGGATGCTCCGGTCCTTCAGATCCGTGATGTTGAGCCCGCGCCCGCGGCGCCCCTCTTCCGCGGCCCTGGGCGCGCCAGCCCCCTCACCGGCCCGGGGCGCCTCCGCCCCCTCGCCCTTCCGCGGCGGCTGGGGCGCATCACCCTCGCGTGGCGGCTGCGGCGCAGCGTCCTCCACAGGGGGCACGGGTGCTCCGTTCCCGCTGTCCGGCTGCGGCGTCGTGTTGCCGGATTCTTCGGCCGCCGGCTGCTCGCCGTTGGGCTGTTCAGGCGTGGGGTTCTCGATGACGGGCTGACGCCCGGACGTGCGTTTGTTCGATGGCATGGGAGTACCGGCGGTGTCGATCAGTTGAAGAGTTGGTTTGTGTTCGTGCGTTGACGTTGTTGGACGTTGTTACTCAGGGCGGAGCAGCGTGAAATCTATCAGGAGGCTCCGCGAGTACGGCGGATTATCTGGAAGTGTTG
>JANNHC010000034.1:0-3027 GCA_031404215.1 Acidobacteriota bacterium | reverse complement strand
ATCTCACGCTGACTACCAACGGCGCGCTGCTCGCAAAGAAAGCGCGGGGCCTACGCGATGCAGGCCTCACGCGCGTCACCGTCAGCCTCGACTCGCTCGACGATCCGACGTTTCGTGCGATGAACGACGTCGATTTTCCGGTGGAGAAGGTGCTCGAGGGCATCGAGGCGGCAGCTGGCGCCGGGCTCGCGCCGCTCAAGATCAACATGGTGGTGAAGCGCGGCGTGAACGAATCGTCGATCGTGCCGATGGCGTTGCATTTCAAGGGCACCGGCCACATCGTCCGCTATATCGAATACATGGACGTCGGCGCGACTAACGGCTGGCGGATGGACGACGTGGTTTCGGCCGCTGAGATCGTCCGGACCATCAATGCCAAAGTGCCGCTCGAGAGCGCGGACCCCAACTACATCGGCGAGGTCGCCGAACGCTGGCGTTACTGCGATGGCAGCGGCGAGATCGGCGTCATCGCATCGGTGACGCAGGCGTTCTGCCGCGATTGCACCCGCGCGCGACTGTCGACCGATGGCAAGCTCTACACGTGCCTGTTCGCCACCGAAGGTTTCGACCTCCGCACGTTGCTCCGCGAAGGTGGCGGCGACACGCAAATCGGCAATGTGATCGCAGCGGTGTGGCGTGCGCGCGCCGATCGGTATTCGGAAATCCGCACCGCGAATACGGCGCGCATGCCCAAGGTCGAGATGAGCTACATCGGCGGCTGAGCCAGGGGTATTGATGAACGCTGGCCCTCCGCACGGCCGCCCGAAGAAGGGCTCGCTCCCGGCCTCTTTGGAGCAACACGAGAAACCGAGCCTCGAAGCGTCGGCCGGGGCGACGATTCGCTTGGGCGTCGATCCCCACGCAACGAACCCGCGCGGGGCCCCTCGCCGCGTAGCGAACATCGCCCCTGGCGGGAAGGCGAGTAGCGCCAAGGGTGCTCGCATCGACAGTCCCTACCGGCCGCTGCTGACGGCCGCCGCGCGTCCATCGACGTTCGCGGTGCGCGCGACCGACGAGACCGGCGCAGTCCGCGAGACGCCGATCGCCGGCGAACACCCGTTGACGCTGTACGTCGACAAGCACGAACTCGTCACGCTGATGACGTTGGGGGCGGCGCCCGAGGCGCTCGCGATCGGCTATCTGCGCAATCAGCGGCTCCTCGAACGGATCGAGGACATCGTTGCCGTCCAGGTCGACTGGGACGTTTCCGCCGTCGTCGTCAAGACCCGGCACGGGCTCGCCAACATCGAAGCCAAGACGCAAAAGCGCACGACGACCAGCGGTTGCGGACAAGGCACGATGTTCGGCGACTTGATGGAAGAAATCGACAAGGTAAGGCTACCGACGGGAGCGACGCTGTCGCAGCCGACGCTGTATGCGCTCCTCGACCGCGTCCGCGTGCACGAGACGATCTACAAGCAGGCAGGAGCCGTGCACGGTTGCGCACTCGCGACCAACGAGCCCGCGAAGTCCGAGATTCTGATATTTGTCGAAGACGTGGGCCGGCACAATGCCGTAGACGCGATCGCGGGGCCGCGAATTCGATCTCCTCGAGGGTCGCCTATTGGTGGGATAGCCGCCTCGTCCGGTGCTACATAGGGATAGGTGAGGCCGCCGTCGGGACTCCACCACTCCGTCGGATTGTTGGACAAGACGTGCTCCGCTTGCGCTGCGCCCGCGGCGCCCAGGAACAGGATAACGAATACCCTGATGAATTTATCAACTAACTTTTTCATGGTCGGCCCCCTTTTCAGCAAATTGCTAAAATTGTCTGCACAGGTGCATTGTTTACCGAGGTTTTTCCCCGTTTCGAGTCCTAGGCTACTCATAATTTCACCCATGTCGTGGAGGCCATCGTGAAGGGTGCGCTCATGCCTGTATTGAGCCAAGCGTCGAGAACATCGTCACCTACCGTACTTAAAGTAGGATTCGACTTGGTATTCGCCAAGGCGAGGAACTGAATGTATTCCCAACTCGTCACTTGATACAGCAAATCAATAGTTGCCCGCTTCGCACCTTCTGGCGCCTTCAGTGCGAAGTCGTCAGCGTACTTGTAAATTCCACCGTCTGACGGGTCACCGTACTGACTGTCCGGTACGGGCGAGGCGTTACGGCGCTCTGACTCGTCCGCGGACATTCCATACGGCGGAATGCGGTTGTCGCTAATGATGTAGTTATTGAGGATGAAATGCAGCGTCTTTTCATAACTGCTCTCACTTCTGGCTGCGAGTTGACCCAGCGTCGTTTTGACTTGGCCGGTTGTACGATCAAAACTCAATACGAGACTGCTTGGTTTGCCCATCGCCAGAAGCTGTTTAGCCCACTCCTGTGTCATGCCACCCTGTATTTCGTAAATTCGGGTGTTGCTGCCGTTGAGGTCAAGGATCGTGTTGATGGTAAGTGGCGCACCTTTATGCGTCACCGTCATCGGACCATACTTACCATCTTCGCGCACCAGGTTATTGTTTGAGTCGTACCACTTGATGTTGAGCCACATACGGCGACCCTCAGGGTATCCCGAAATCAACTTGTGCCCCGTCAGATTTACGACACGTACCGTATTGCCGGTGACTTTGAGACTTGCTGCCTGACGTAGATTGTTCTCTGCGCGCAGTATCCCAGCCTCAATGGCGGCTCTTTGTGGAGAGCGTTTTTCTGGCGTTGTTGCCGTTGCGGGTATATGTGGTGCGATGCCGTTGCCCGTCTTTAATCTGTTTCTATCATTGAGCCACAGAATCGCCTTCGGGACCCAGTTATTGCCACCCGTTAGGTCATGCAATGCCATGTCCTTGCGCATTTTAGGATTATTGTGAATCGTGCTGCTGGCGCGCGCGCCATCAGGCTTGCCGGCCACTGGATCTTCAAAGACCGGCGACATATGGCAGGTTTGGCAGGTAAACGTACGCACCATGCCATCTTCGTAGTTACCGCCTTTGCCAGCGAGCAAGCCGGCGGCGGGTGAGGTCGCGCAACTCTTCGCGTCCGGGTCCCTAGGCAGCCGCCGGATTGCCCTGGGGATCGCAGCGA
>JANNHC010000033.1:0-1967 GCA_031404215.1 Acidobacteriota bacterium | reverse complement strand
TACGCAGCCTTTTCGACAATGGTGCTGAACCTGCCGGCGGACATCTACCCCACGGGATCGGTCGCGTCTGTGAGCGGCATGAGCGGCACGGGCGCGGGTATCGGCACAATCCTGGCGACCTACGCGACCGGCATCGTGGCCGATCGCTATTCCTTCGAGCCGATCCTGATTGCGGCCAGCCTGATCCCGCTCGGCGCGACGCTCGCCGTGGTGATGCTGGTCAGGAACAATCGCGCAACGGACGCGGGCCTTGTCAATCGCATCTGAGCTCGCGCGGAGGATCTCGCGCGGAGAACGCGGAGGGCGCAGAAGAATTCCGGATAATGGACCTCGCGCGGAGAGGCAGAAGTGACGTCACGCGCGTTCCGCCGACGCCGGCCTTCGGCTGCCTGCGGCCGGCATTCAGGAGGTCAGGAGTCCGCAGAAACAAGCAGCGCACGAGCACCCGCTGTTTGTTTCTGTGGATCTCCTGACCTCCTGTCGCGCGAAGCGCGAGTCGGCGGAACGCCGTAGCGACAGCTTGTGACTTGTCTTCTCAGCGTCTCCGCGTTCTCCGCGCGAGATCTCTCTCCCGCGAGATCCGTACGGCGCGAGACCCTACGTGTGCGCGATGCAGTCGATCTCCACCAGCGTACCGTCAGGGATGGCCGTCACCGCAACCGTGGTTCTCACCGGAGGCTCCGGCCCGAAGCGGCCGATGTAGGCTTCATTCATGCCCGCGAAGTTGCCCATGTCCGTCAAGTACACGTTCACCTTCAGCACCTTGTCCATGGACGAACCGGCCAGCTTCAGCGACTCTTCGATCTGATCGAGCACGTTCTTCGTCTGGGCCGTGACGCCGCCCTTGAAGTCCGAACCGGGACCCTTGCCCGACACGAACACGAGGTTGCCGAACGACACCTCCGGGCTGTAAAGCGGTTGGCCGTTGAAGGTCTTCGACGTCGGGGTAATCTTCCGATAGACCTTCTTGCGCGCCACCGGCGCAGAAGTTTGCGCGGCCGCAACGGGAGCCGCCAGCGCCAGCGCAGGGACCGCGGATGTCAGAAAGTTCCGGCGAGTATTTTTAGGCATAAGTCCTCAAAGGGTACCGGGCTCAGGGCTCAGAAGAAGATCTTCCCCCCTACTTGGATCTGACGCATGCTCCCGGCGGAGCTGATGCGTCCGAACGACGTCGAGTTGAAGACGCCATTCGGATTGCCGTAGTTGACATTGCCGAACGCGTTGAAGATCTCGGCCCGGAACTGAAACTGTGCACCCCCGCCGATGGGAAAATTCTTCATCAGCGACAGGTCGGTTGAGACCGACTTCGGCCCCCGCAGCAGATTGCGCGTGGCGTTGCCGAACGTGAACGCCGCAGGCAACTGGAACGCGGCGGAATCGAAGCAAGTGACCAGCTCGAGGCTGTTCGCGAGCGGCTGGCAATTGAGCGCCGGCACCGCACCGACGAGGTTCGGTCGCTGTAGGTTGCTGATACCGATATTCGCCGGATCGCCGCTGAGCGTGACGTTGACTGGCGATCCGCTCTGGATCGTAGTGACGCCGCCGATCTGCCATCCGGCCGCGGCGTATTTCAAAATCGGCTGCGATGACCTCTTCAAGAACGGAAGGTCATAGATGTAGCTGGCGACGAACCGGTGCGGGATATCCCATGCGGCGGGACCATAGTCGGCCCAGATGTCGTAGTTGTTCATCGTCGCGCCGCCGCCGTTCGAGTGGGTGCCCATGTCGCGCGTTTTCGACCAGGTGTAGTGCGCGTCGGCCTGGAGGCCGTGCCGCATGCGCTTGCGCAGGATGATACTGACCGCGTCGTAGTTGGAGATGAGGTCGTTCGAAATGATGCGGCGGCTCTTGAAGCGCTGGCTCGGTCGCCGCGGATCGACGGCGCCGAGACCTGGCTGCGGCGTGTTGTTGAAGAAGCTGCGATCCAGATTCTGCGTGTGCGATCCGACATACTGCAGATCGAGCGA
>JANNHC010000032.1:0-20099 GCA_031404215.1 Acidobacteriota bacterium | reverse complement strand
AGCTGCGCGAGGAGCGTGTAGAAGAAGAAGTTCTTCACGTGGCGATGCCGTTCCACGAACGAGAACGCCACGACGTAACCGGCGGCCGCAAGAGCCAGGCTCGCGATGCCCACGAGCAGGGCGTTCGATCCGGTGGACCGGATGAGCGCGATCGCGCCACCGAACGCCACCGCCAGGACTCCGATCGACTGCGCGACTTCGAAGGGAATGACTTCCCTGCCAATGAACAGCGTGCGGACGGCGAAGCTTCCAAGGTACCCCGCCAGCATCAGCATCTGGACGAGGAGCGCGGTGCGCACCTGGCCGGTGGCGACGGCACGTCCGGTGACGATCAGCAACATGCCGTTGGCCGCCACGGCGGCGGGCCATCGCAGCACGGTCCACCCTTGCGTGTAGCCCAGCCACAAGGTCGCAAGGCCGACCGCAATCGCGAGCACGGTGTAGGCGGCCCAGTTGCCTGTGCCTATCGCCAGGCCGGCTGCCGAGGCGAGGGCGCCGAGCGTGACGACCCACGCCAGCCCCCGGAGCGCGCGCGCCGCCGACAGGACGAGCGCACCGGCGGTGAGGGCGCCGAGCAGCGCCGCGCTCTGCTCGGGTGAGAGCACGTGGAACCGGAGCGTCGCTTCCCAGACGAGCGGATACCCAATGAGCGCGGTCGTCAGCCCGTGCGTGAACGCATCGAGCTGCGACCCGCGGGCGGCGGCCCGCGAAGCCAGCAGCAGCCATGGCGCACCATACAGGAGCCCGAGTGCAACCCCCGCCTGCGCCGGCAGCACGTGCGACTCGGTGAGGGCGCGCAACAGGTAGGCGCCGCCGAGCACGACGAGCGTGCGCCCGGCAAGGCCGAGCCACTGCTGAACGGGGATCCCCTCGAGGCCGACGATCGCGGCGAGGCTGTCGCTGTCCGGCAGCTCCTGGGCTGGCGTCGGCGCCCGCCCGTCGAGGACGGCCAGGCGCTGTTCGAGATCGGCGAGGTGTTCGGTCAGAAAAACGACCCTCGACTCGAGCCGGACGACGCGATCCTCCATGGGTCCCTCCCAGGTGGTCCGCCGGAAATCCGAGAGCGACAGCCGGAATTCCGTCAATCCCGACAGAGAACGGCCATCGTCGACGGTGTTCTGGCGCATCCCTGCAAATCGCGGCCCGAATGGCGAACTCCGACGCGAGGCGGTGGCAGTTCGAGCGCCGGATACTTCTTCAGCGGTCGGTCCGGAGGTGTGTGC
Source organism: Acidobacteriota bacterium (assembly GCA_031404215.1). Classification (GTDB taxonomy): domain Bacteria; phylum Acidobacteriota; class Vicinamibacteria; order Vicinamibacterales; family 2-12-FULL-66-21; genus JALZOC01. Next base: position 18,876 of record JANNHC010000032.1, on the reverse strand, counting down.
GGCATGAGACGGCCCCGTTTCGCGAAAGCAAGGGGCGTCGTTCGAGGGGGGTGCGCGTTCCGCTCGTGGCGCGCTGGGGACGCGCCCTTCATTGTGCTGAACGTGCCGATGTCTGCGTTGCCCATGTCATCCGGCGCACGGCGATCGCGGCGAGGCGGCTCCTTCCTCAGCGATCGATCCCGAAATGCTCTTTCACCTTCGCCACAATCTGGGGATCAGTGAGTTTGTCCGTCGTCTCGATGTCGACAGTGCGTTCAGAATGCGCCTTAGAGCGGCTAAGACGCTGCTTGAGTTCAAGCTTTGCCTCACCTGGACCGAAGATCAAAAGTTCATCGGGTTCCGTCAATTGACTAATGACCTCATCGTAGTACTGGTCAAGATGCTGGCCGTGCCGTTCCTCGTATTTCTTCTCGCCTCCGCCATCCTGCTGGCCGGAATAACGAGGATGCGATCCGACTTCAGATTCCAAGGTCTTGGTGGTGACGCCACCCCCTGACGCAGACACGATGACTGCCCTCTTGTGGTCGATCCAAATGCCCACTTTGTGGTTCATGGCACCTCGCAAACGCGGTCCCCGGGGAATCCTCTGTTCTCCTTTGGACGACGAGGCGTGTTGTCCACACGATTGTTCCTGGGCCGGCCAAAACAGGGCCTCCAGAGCCAATGCGAGCCAAATCGTCTGATCGGAGAAGTGACAGAAAGTGAATAATGTGCGAGGGAAATCGACCGCAAAAGCCAAGTATACGACGAACAGCGACTTACCCGGAACGTCTTGCTCAAGCGCGGTCGTAACAGCTCCAGGGCTATCCCAAGGTAGTCTCGGGCCCGCCGCGCGGCAGACATCAATGACACGAAGCAAGTCCGTTGAACTTCTGCGACCATCGCGAGGACGTGCCACTGCCGTCCCTGCGTGGTGGGACCACGGTCTGTGGTCGTTTTGATTCGGTGAAAGAAGCGATCGCGAAATGAACACACGCGCGCGATATCGTGTCGAGGACGGCCGGTCGTGCATCGACATCATCAAGGTCACGGAGCCAGCGCGCCGCCTGGCGCCGTGGCGGCTAGCGTGCGTGGCAATCATGGTCGGGGTGCTGGCCTGCTCCGATGGGACTGCTACGTCTTCTGGCTCGACTGAGCCCTCCAGGCAGGCGGGACGTCCGCCGATCCCGATCGTCCAGGTGACCGCCGTCGAGGTGGCGAGTGCCATCCGAGCCACCGTGGACCATGGCCGCCATCTGACGCTGAATCCGCTCACGCCTGCGGAGCTCGCGCAACTTGCGGCGCTTTACAGCGTCAGGGACTTTGGTCCGCTCTGGGTCGACGCTTCGGGTCACCCGAACCGCGATGCTCGTGACGCGCTCGCACTCCTCAGCGGAGCAGCCACCGAGGGTCTCGATCCAGTCGATTACGGCGCCGCGATCCTCGAACATTCGTCATCGGCGCTCGACGCGACGCAGGCGCCGCCGGTTGCGGATATCGCCTCCTTCGATGCCGGTCTGAGCGCGAACACGCTTCTCTACCTTCGACAGTTACACACGGGCCGTGTCGATCCGCGGGCGATCGGATTCCGAATGACGGTGCCCGCCGACGATCACGACTTCGCTGCGGTGCTTCGGTCGGCCCTGAGCAACCATCGGATCACCGAGACCTCGACGGAACTGACGCCGCCACTTGCTCTGTATCGCGGGCTCCGCAGCATGCTGGCCAGGTACCGATCGCTCGCCGCCGCCGAGACGTCCGAAGAACCTTTCCAGACGGCCGCTCCACTCAAACCAGGCCAGCCGTACGCCGGAATCGACGCGCTGCATCGCCGGCTCGTTGTTCTTGGCGATCTGCCTGCGGACGTGTCCCTTCCAAGTGAACCCGCTGTGTACGAAGGAGTGCTGGTCGAAGGGGTGAAGCACTTCCAGACTCGGCACGGACTTGAGGCTGACGGCGTTCTCGGCAGGAGCACGCAGGCAGCGTTGGGCGTCCCGCTTGCGCAGCGCGTGCGACAGATCGAGCTCGCGCTCGAGCGGCTCCGCTGGCTCCCGCACCTCAGCCAGGACCGGTTCCTTGCGGTCAACATCCCGATGTTTCGTCTCTGGGTTTGGGACGCGGTTCCGCCCAGCGGCGCGCCCTCGTTCGGGATGGGTGTGATTGTCGGGCGTGCCTTCGATACCCGAACGCCCGTGTTCGTCGAGGAGATGCGATACCTGATCTTCCGGCCGTACTGGAACGTGCCGTCGTCAATCCTTCGCGCGGAACTTCTCCCGGCGATGAGACGCGATCCTGATTATCTCCGGCGCCAGAACCTCGAGATCGTCTCGGGCCAGGGCGACGATGCCCGGCCCGTGGCGCTCACTGCGGAGAGCCTCGAACAGCTCCAGCAAGGCCGGCTGCGCGTGCGGCAGCGTCCGGGCCCGAAGAATTCGCTGGGCCTGGTGAAGTTCGTATTTCCCAACGACGAAAACGTGTACCTCCACGGGACGCCGGCGCCCCAGTTGTTCAGTCGCGCGCGTCGCGATTTCAGCCACGGCTGTGTGCGGGTTGAAGACCCGGTGGCGCTGGCGGAATGGGCGCTCAAGGGCCAGGACGAATGGACCCGGGATCGAATTGTGGAGGCCATGAATACGCATCGGTCGCACCGGGTGAACCTGACGCGACCGATTCAGGTGATTCTGTTCTACATCACGGCAGTGGTGATGCCGGAGGATGGCACGATTCGCTTCGCCGACGACATCTACGGCCACGACGCGAGGCTCGAACGCGCCCTGGCACGTCGCGCGTCGGCTCGCTGAGCGCGGCAGCGGGTGCCGTGAACGTGACGCGCATCGACGTTCAGCGCACCGTCGGAATAGACGCGAGTTCGAAAGTCCCTGCGTCAAGACCGAGACGGCAGCAATCGTCTCGGTGATCGATCGCAATCGCCTCGCCGCCTTGACTCTGCACGGCCAGCCGGTCAATATTTCCGCCGCAACCCAATGCTGACCGGAGGACTCAGATGAGAAGGCCCGTGTTGATCGCCACAATCGTATTCGTTGGAATGTCGCTGGTGGCCGGCGCGCAGAAGAACGACCCCGATGCGCAGAAGATCGCCGATCAGTATCAGGCAGCGTTCAACAAGGCCGATGTCCAGGCGATCGTCGCCCTCTACACAGCCGACGCCATGCGCGTCGGGCCGGACGGCCAGTTGATCACTGGTCGCCCGGCGATCGAGAAGAGCTACGTGGAGGGTTTCGCGGGTCCGCTGAAGGGCGCGACGCTCACGCTGCAGCAAGGCGGGTCGCAGGTGGTCACGCCAGAGGTGAAGTTGATGGAAGGCCGCTTCAGCACGGCTGGCGGCAGCCCGGTGAAGGGGCGCTATGTGAACACAATCGTGCGGAAGGGCGGCACCTGGCTCCTTGCGAGCGTCGTCACGATTCCGGATCCGCCAGCGGCAAGATAGACAGGAGTTCGACGAGACCGCCTTACGCGACGGCGCCGTCGTAGGTGGGAAACTGCGCGCGGGGCGGTGCCCGTGCGGCCGGTTCGAGGATCCATCACGGGCCCGTGTTCGGCCGGCGAGGCAAGAAGCGAGCCCCACTGCATCGGTGCGGGAGACAGGGTTGCCGCACGGGATATGCGGAATTCCCGGCGCCGCTCGGAAAGATCGGCTACCGGCAAACCGGCGCGGCGGATGCGCGAATAATCCCGCACCTGTGGGAAAAGTTCGCAGTCAATACGAAGGGGATCTGCCCTTCTGGCTACCCGGGACAGGTGTGTTCCGCACGAACTGCCCGGCTGGCGCCGCGTGGATCGGTGTTTGCTGTCCTGCGTCCACGTTCCTGACATGCGCCGTTTCGCTGAGCGCGCCTCCTGGCCGACAGATATCACGACGACCGCTCGTCGTCAGTTCCTCACCTCTCTTCCGCGCGGCCGCGGCGATCTCGCTCCGGCAGACGAGGAGCGCGGCTACTGGATCCGCGTGCATCGCCGCGCGATGGCATGCCGCTTCGAGATCACGCTCGCCGCGGAGGATGGAGCCTTCGTGCCGGCGGCGAGAACCGCGCTCGACGAAATTGACCGGCTGGAGGACGAGCTGAGCGTGTTCCGCGAGACGAGCACGGTCTCAGAGGTGAATCGCCGCGCGGCCGGCCAGCCCGTTGTCGTCCCGCGGCACCTGATCGATTTGCTCGCGGCCTGCCAGCGGCTTCATCAGGAGACGGGCGGCGCTTTTGACATCACGACGATGCCGCTGAGCCGCTGCTGGGGTTTCCTGCGGCGGGAGGGATGCCTGCCCGACCCCGAGGCGATTGAGGCCGCACGCGCGTTGGTGGGGTTCGGCGCCGTACAGCTCAGCCGCGATGACCGGTCCGTCGGCTTCGGCCGGGCGGGCATCGAACTGAACCTCGGCGCGATCGGCAAGGGCTACGCGCTTGATCGTGCGAGCGTCGGCCTCCAAAGGTCGGGCGTCGAGCACGCCCTGCTCTCCGCAGGCCGCAGCAGCCTGCTCGCCCTCGGCGGCCGCGGCGACGGCTGGCGGGTCGACCTCGTATCGCCGCTCGTGGCTGGGCGCGCGATCGCCGGCCTCTGGCTGCGGAACGCCGCGGTCGGCACGAGCGGCGCCGGGGAGCAGTTCGTCATCGCCGACGGTCATCGCTACGGTCACGTCATCGATCCCCGGACCGGCTGGCCGGCGAAGGGCGTCGTCAGCGCAAGCGTCGTGGCCTCAGATGCCGCAACCGCGGATGCGCTTTCAACCGCGTTCCTCGTCGGTGGGATCGATCTGGCTGGTCAGTACTGTGCTGCGCACCGCGATGTGCTCGCGCTCATCACGCCAGACGACGGGTCCGAACGGCCGATTGTGATCGGCGGTCACCCCGGCGTGCGATTCGTCAGGCACTGATCGACAACAGGTCACTCATTATGTCCACCATGCGTTTCTCGAGCCTCCAGCAGACCATGCTCGTGGTCCTGCGCACACTTGTCGGGTGGCACTTCCTGTACGAGGGCTACACGAAGCTCCTCTATCCGGCCTGGAGTCAGAACGGCATACCGCTCCAGTCCTGGTCGTCTGCCGCGTTTCTGAAGGCGGCGACGGGACCGCTCGCGCCGCTCTTCCACTGGATGGGAAACGCGTCGTGGATCGGCTCGCTCGATCTTCTGGTTGCTGGCGCGCTGACAGCCGTCGGGGTCAGCCTGATGCTCGGACTGTTCACTCAAGTCGGATGCGGCGGCGCGCTGGCGCTGCTGGCGATGTTCTATCTCGCGGCGGTTCCCGCGGGAGGGCTCGACGTTCGAGCCGAGGGGACGTATCTCCTGGTCAACAAGAACCTGATCGAGGCGTGCGCGGTCGCCGTGCTGTTCGCATTTCGCACGGGATCCATCGCAGGGCTCGATCGATTGTGGGCGCGTTCGCAATCGGCAAGAGTGGGCATGAAAGAGGCAGCCGTATGAATCTGACACCCGAACAAATGGACCAGGGACGCCGAAACTTCCTCAAGGTCCTGGCGGGAACACCGGCAATAGCAGCGCTCGGCGTGGCGGCGGGAATCCGGGGTCCGATGCCGGGCGGGCGCGTACGCCTTGGGTTCATTGGCGTTGGCGCCCAGGGGCGCGCGCAGCTTGGAAATGTCGATCCTCAGTACGGGGAGGTGCGCGCGCTCTGCGACATCAATCCGGCGCAGCTGAAGCTCGCGGACGCCGTGCTCGAAAAGAACGCGATGCCTCCGGCGCGGCACTACGCGGACTGGCGCGAGATGCTGCAGAAGGAAGACGTCGAGGCGGTCATCATGGCACCGCCGCTGTGGGCACATGCGGATCTCGCCGTCGGCTGCCTCGAGGCCGGCAAACACGTGCTCTGCGAGAAGATGATGGCCTGGGACATCGAGGGCTGCGAACGGATGCGCGGGGCCGCCGAGCGGAGCGGCAAGGTCCTCGAAATCGGCTACCAGCGTAACTACAACCCGATGTATCAGGCGGCCTACGATGGGATCATCAAGACCGGCACGATCGGGGACATTTACCACGTGCGCCTGGCCTGGCACCGGAACGGCAGCTGGCGCCGCAAGGGCGAGCCACCGGCGCCCGACTACGACCCGTCGAAGTGGGGATACCCCACGTTTGATCACCTGTACAACTGGCGGCTGTACTGGAAATACTCGCAGGGGCTGATGGCAGAGCTGTGCAGCCATCAGGTGAACGCCGCCAACTGGTACCTGGGGTCAGCACCGGAGGCGGTCATCGCTTCCGGCGGCCTGTACCGTTTCCCCGACAACCGCGAGGTCTACGATCACGTATACGTCACGTTCGAATATCCTGGCGGCCGCACCGCCGTCTTCTCCTCGATCGAATCAAACGCCTTCGACGAATATTACGAGATGTACTGCGGGACGAAGGGCACGCTGATCCTGCTGCGCGAGCGTGAAGCGCTGCTCTTCGAGGAGGGCGGCAGCGCACGGCAGACGGGAATCGAGGTGACGCCCGCCGGGACGGGTGCCGTGGCGCAGTCCTCCGAAACGATGGCCACCAACACGAACCAGGTTGGCGCCAGACCCGCCTCGACGCCGGCAGGCGGCGAGACAACCGTCCGCCCGCCGGCCACACGCATCCAGATGCGGCGGTTCTGCTCCGCGATTCGTGTCGGCACTCCGCTCGCGTGCGGGCCCGACAAGGCATTCGGCTCCGCCCGCGCGTGCATCCGAGCCAACGAGGCCATAAAGACGAAGGCCCGACTGAAGATCTGAACGCCAGTCGTTCCAGCGCCATTCGCCGCACCTTCGGCGCCGGTCAGACGATGGCTTCGTCAGGGGCCGGCGTTATTTCTGTCGCGACTGGGCCGGGATCGGTCTCACCGCCTCGTCGGTCTGAAGGCCCGGCACCTTGACGCCTCGGAGCGCCAACTGCCCCTGGCGAGCGTAGTCGATTGATTCGGCGAGCACCCGCTCGGCCTCCTGCGGCGCGTGAAAGCCGCTCGAGTTCTCCGCCTCCACGAAGTCCAGCATGAACTGGGCACGCCGCTGCAGCTTCCGCGGCAGGTCCAGTTCCACGTCAGAGACGCCGCGGCCGCGAGCCTCTTTGATGTCGCCAATCAGCGCCACCACCGCCTCCATGGCGCGATTGCGCAGGCCGAAGACCCGGTCCTGGATCAGCTCGACGCGTGCTTTCAGCTCTGACTCCGGCCACTTGTGACAGGTCTGGCAGGCATTGTTGATGTTGAGCACGGGGCTGCGCACGTGATGATCGCTGATCTTCATGGCGCCGACCCGCACGTAGGGCATGTGACAGTCGGCGCACGCTACTCCCGACCGCGCGTGAATGCCCTGGTTCCACATCTCGAACTCAGGGTGCTGCGCCTTCAGCAGAGGTGCGCCGCTGTCGGCATGCGTCCAGTCGTTGTGCGGGTTCTCCTCGTAATACTGCAGGATCTCGTCCACCTTGAGCCCTTTGGCCCACGGGAATGTGAGCCGCTTCTCGGCGCCCTTGAAGTAGTACTCGACGTGGCACTGGCCGCAGACGAATGCGCGCATCTCTTGCCTGGTCGCCCGCGTGTTGACGTCGTAGTTCTGCACGCCCTGTGACGCCTTCAGCGCGCGCATCCCCTCCACGAATGCCGGCCGCGTGACCCGCAGCTGCATCGTCTGCGAGTCGTGGCAGTCGATGCATGCCACGGGATGGCTGACGATCTTGCGGGCTTCGAAGTACGGCATCTGGTTCATCTTCTCGAAGCCCTTGAAGATGTCGCCGGCGCCCAGCTTCTTGAACGGCACATAAACCGATGCATGGCAGTTCATGCACGTCCCCGGCTGCTTTGTGACTTGCTGGCGCTCGGTGAAGGTCTGGTCGTCGAGCATGTGCGCATGCCCACGTTCCTCGCGAAAGTCCTTCGAGAAGGCATATCCCGCCCACAGAGTCTTCAGCCGCGGATCCTCCTCGAGCCGGGACTGCGCGACGACAGACCGCGGATCGACGTCCGTCGGCGTGCGCGGAATCGCTTCGCTGCCGCCGTACCGCGTCCGCTGCTGATCGACGGTTCTGAGGTAGCTGTCGTACTGCTGTGGGAAGTTCTTCCCCCAGATCGCGGGGTCTTCCGTGTCGTCGGTCAGCTCGACGACCCGGTAGAACGGATTTCGCCCTTCCTGCTTCCGTTCGAAGATGTTCACCAGAAGCGCAACAACGGCAAGCGTGACTATGACAGCCACGACCGCCGCGAGAGTCAGCGCGCGCGCGCCGGAACGCCCGGTGCGTGGTTCATTCGGGTCAGCCATGTAATCTCCTGCGCTCCCTCACTCGAGATGCCCGACCGTCGAATGGCACCGGATGCACGAGAGCCGGTTCCGCTCGGAATACGGACCTTCGATCGCGCTGACGATGTCTTCGTGACATTTCCGGCAGGCCTTTTCGGTGGCGTCTGCGTTGCGGCGCGTGATCCGGAGCGGTTCGGGGAACCGGCCGGTCGTGAACGCCAGCGAATGGTTGAATCCGTTGATGGCCTTGATCGTGTACTTGGGAATGAGCCCCGGCGGCGTGTGGCAGTCGTTGCAGACGGCAACGGCGCGGTGCGAGCTTTTCATCCACGCCCGGTAGTGGTTCTCCATGATGTGGCAGTTGGCGCAGGCGGCGGGATCATTTGTGACGTAGGAGTAGCCCTTCGCGTAGACGAAAGTGTAGCCGCCAAGCGCAGTCAGCATGCCGAGGGTGGACGCGGCGATGATCGGCAGGAAGCGCATCCTGACCTTTATTCACCAACGGCCCGTCCCCGTCAAGGTAACTCACTAGTGTCGCTGGACATGTTCACGCCCACGCCCTAGGCTGAGTTGTCAACGACAGTATGCTACCCGTGTGCGAAAGGAGTCGTCGCCCATGCGTGTGTCCATGCCCCTGATGACGCTGTTCCTCGCTGCCGCCGTCGGCTTCTCTTCTCCCGCCACGTCGCAGACCGGCGCGCCCAAGTTGCCGGCGCCTCCGGATTTCAAGCCCACGCCCGAGCAGAACCCGATGCCGAAGAGTCTGCTCGTGGTGAAGCGGACCGACATCAGAAAGGCCAAGTACCCGGCGATCGACTTCCACTTCCACGGCCTGACGGTCCAGGCTCCGGAAGACTACGAGAAGATGATCGCCCTCATGAATCGAGCCGGTCTTGGCGCCATCGTCAACATGGACGGCGGGATGCACGAGACGCTCGACAAGAACCTTCAGGTCGGCGCGCGCTATAAGGACCGCGTCATTCATTTCGCCCGGCCGGTGTGGGAAGGCATCAACGACCCCGGCTGGGCCGAGAGGACGGCCGCCGAACTGGAGCGTGCGTTCAAGATGGGCGCGCAGGGGCTGAAGATCAACAAGGTCCTCGGCCTGCAGCTGAAGAATCCGGACGGCACCTATATTCACGCCGACGACCAGCGCATGGACCCAATCTGGGCCATGTGTGCCAAGTATCAGAAGCCGGTCATGATCCACATCGGCGACCCGATCGCGCGCTGGGAGCCCATTGGTCCCGCGAACGAGCGCTACGAGGCGGGCCAATGGCGGAGCGACCCTTCCGATAACTATTACGGCACAGGCCAGCCCCACTTCACGGAGATTTGGAAGCACCAGGAGCGCATGCTGGAGAAACACCCCAACACGCGCTTCGTCCTCGCTCACGTCGCCAACATGGCGGAGAACCTGCAACGCGCCAGCGATCTTCTCGATAGGTTTCCCAACGCGGATGTCGAGCTCTCCGCCCGTTTCCAGGATCTGGGCCGCCAGCCCTACAGCGCCCGTAAGTGGCTGATCAAATACCAGGACCGGGCGTTGTTCGGCAGCGACGGCAGCCCGGACCGGGACCTGGAACAGTTCTGGGCGCCGCATTGGCGCTTCTGTGAGACCGACGACGAGCACTTCGACCATCCGGCGCAGATGCTGTCGCCGCTCGGCGCGCCGCTGCAGGGCCGCTGGCGCATCTACGGCGCGTTCCTGCCGGACAATGTTCTTCGCAAGATCTACTACCAGAATGCGCTGAAGTATCTGCCTGCGCTGCGTGAGTCGATCGAGAGGCAGCGTGCGGGAGGGAGCCGGTAGACTGAAGCCTGCTCTTCTCCGAGCCTGTTGGCGGTGACGGGCGTCAAGGTGAACGCGCTGATGAGCACAATCAGGATCCCGACGACATGACGGCCGGCGCGGTCGTCCTCGCCGCGATCTTCATCGCCGGCGGCGTTGCTCACCTGGTAAGACCGGAGATCTACAGGCCGGTCATGCCGGGGTGGCTTCCGGCCCATGACGCGCTCATTTTGATCAGCGGGGTGGCGGAGGCGCTCGGGGGCGTGGGGCTGCTCGCGAAACGCGCGCGGCGCGCGTCCGCGATCGGATTGATTCTGCTGTTGATCGCCGTCTTTCCCGCCAACGTCGAGATGCTGCGCGTCTACCAGGGGCGCGGAGTCCCCTGGTGGGGGGAGGCGCTGCTGTGGCTGCGGCTGCCCCTGCAGGCGGTCCTAATCTGGTGGGCCTGGAAAGTTGGGACCGCGCGGCTCGCCTGGGACTGAACCGCGCAGTCAGTTCAGCCCTGCGCTATCGAACCAGAAACAGCTTCTCCTGGCGTACACAGTGCCGTCGATCTTCTGCGCGCGCATCCGCGCAAATGCGACAGCAACTCGAGGCGTGGCGCCTGCGCGTTCGCTGAACCGTCACGCGCCCGCTTCAGATTGGCAGGGGCAGACGATCACCGCGGTCCGGACGGGGCGGGCTGGCCGTAATACGGGTAGCCGTCCCACGGGTCGGCGTCGCTCCCCGCGCGTGGATCACCGGTCTGCCGCATCCACCGATCCAGTACCGCCCGCAGGTCGTTCTTGACCGACGCGTGCCGCGGGTTGCCAGCGACGTTTTCCACCTGCCACCGATCGCGTCGAAGATCGTACAGCTCTTCGGCCGGGCGTTTCGCGGTTGCCAGGTGGAAGAACCTCGCAATCGCCGCGTCGTCTGCCTGCCGCGAGAGGAGCCGCGCTTTCGTCGGGCCGTCGTCGATATCGCCGAAGGGTCCCACGGCGACGTACTGTTCTGGGTCTCCCGCCGGCCAGCGATCGGGGCGGAAATTCCGAATGTAGAGAAAATCACGCGTCCGCACGGCGCGTACCGGATAGCTGAGATCTCCTTTCCGGACGTTCGCGTGTCGCTCGCGCTCCACGAACACCTCGTCGCGTCCAGCGACCCGTTCACCCCGCAGCAACGGCAACAGGCTTCGCCCCGTCATGCTGTCGGGCGGCCGCAGCCCGGCGGCGTCGAGAAACGTCGGAGCCAGATCCGTGTGGCTGACGAATGCGTCGATGACGCGGCCCGCAGGAAGACGCGCCGGCCAGCGGACGGCAAGAGGCATGCGGACGCCCGCGTCGTACACGTTCGCCTTGGCGCGCGGGAACGGCATGCCGTTGTCCGAGGTGACGACCACCAGCGTGTTGTCCAGTTCTCCGGCGGCGGCCAGCTTGTCCAGAATCTCCCCCACTTCGCGATCGAACCGCTGGACCTCAAAGTAGTAGTCGAGCAGATCGCTTCGAACTTCCGGGGTGTCGGGCAGGAACGGCGGAACGGCGACAGATTCGAGCTTCAGGCCTGCCTTCAGGCCCGACCCCTTCTCGTATGGCCGGTGCGGATCCTGACTGCCGAACCAGAAACAGAAGGGCCGATCGGCGGGCCTCTGCTTCACGAACTCGTCAAAACCGGCAAACTGCGGACCGGCGGGGTTGCGCGAGCGTCCCCCGGGCTCGACGCGGCCAGGTCCCCAGCCCTTCCGCGCATAGCCGACGAAATAGTCTGCCGCCTCGAGCAAGTCCGGGTAAACCGCGAACCGTGCGGGCAGGAAGCCGTGGAGGTTGCCGCCTTCGGCCAGGCGATGTGCCGCCTGACCGGTCAGAATCGCCGCGCGTGAGGGGGTGCATGAGGGCGCCATCGTGAACGCATGCGTGAAGCGCGCGCCTTCTCTCGCCACGCGATCGAACGTGGGCGTCGCCACCGTGCGGTCGCCATAAGCTCCCGCGTGTGGCCATGACCAGTCGTCCGCGATGGCGAAGAGGATGTTGGGCCGGGATGGCTTAGCGGATGTTGCCTGTGCGCTGGCCGGCAACGGCAGCGCGTCAGGACGCTCAGCACAAGCCCCACGAGAACAAGCAAGCGTTTCACGGATACATCTCCCGGCAAGTGGTGCGCCAGTCTGGCGAGTTCAACGCCTTCAGGCGAGACCCAGCCGAGATCTCTACTGCCGGCCGGTCGTGGAGGCTGAGCGGCCGCGGTCGCGATAACCCTCGTCGCGATTGCGTCCGACGCCCCAGCCGATCAGCGCTCCGACGCCGGCGGTCACGCCTCCCCAAATGGTCGCCGCGGCGCCCGTGCTGATGACAGTGAAGAGTTCGCGACCGCTATCCTGAGTAGCGGCATAGGTGATAAGGAAGCCCGCACCGAAGCCAACCATTGCGCCCGTCCAGACGGGGTGCCTTTCCATCCAGGGGCCCTCGTCGTCGCTGCTGCTCGTCTGGATCGGCCGGGCGGCCCATCTGGTGTCGACACGAAGCATCGTCTGCGTGTCTTTGCTGAGCGACGCTCTCCGAAGTGGCCCGACCTGCGGAGCGGCGTTTACGTCAGCCGTGGGGACAGGCGCTGGGGGCGTCTTCATCTCGTCTTCGGCCGCAACGACAGAACCCTGGACGAGCGCCAGGCAGCATGACAGTGCAGCGATGCGTTTCATCATGGAAGCTCCATCTGGTCCGAACACACCATCCGTCTAAATACCGGTCGAGTGAACACACTCCCGTGTCAAGCTTCTGCTGCCGCCCGTGAGAGCCGGGGCCCTCCCCACTCAAGGTAGCCAGGATCCGCGGGCCATCAGGGCAATATCCGCGCCGCACGAATGCGGCGAACGGATGTTTGAACAGCGCCGGAGACCAGCGCGGCTCACAGGCGGGCTACAGCACCCGCGGCTTGGACGCCGACCGATCACGCATTTGGTGAGCGGGGTTGCGAGATTGTCGGCGACTCCTCGCACCGGCCCGCGTCAGCCCTTTCCGAAGGCCATCCGCGCCCGCTCGCTCTGCAGCTCGTGCAGCAGCCGCATGATGTTATACGCCGTCAGCTCGACAAGCACGGTCGTGACCTTCGAGTGCACATCGTCGCTCAGCTCGGCTTCCGCCCTCTTCATCGCCGCGACGAGACGCTGTTCCTGACCCGCCAGCTCCTGCTTGGATACAACGCCGTCAACCAGGGCGCTGGTGAACGATTCCAGTTTGCTGACGCGTTCCTGAATGGCTTCGTGCTCCGCCTTCTCGTCGAACCAGCTCGTTCTTGCCACGTGACCCTCCTAGAGATCCTTCACCAATTGTCTAAGGGCCGTGAGCCTCGCCTGCAGCGCCGCGCGCCCCCCTGGAACGTCCGTCTTCTGAAGAATGGCGGCCGGGAGGAACTGACGGTCGGTGCATTCGAGAATCGCAGCGGTCTCCTGCAATTCGCGCTCGAGACCCTGCGTCGACGGCATGAACTCCCTGACGACGCCGGCGAGCGCCTCGCGAGTGATGTGATCGGCGCCGGCGAGGATCGATGACCGCCAGGCGCGCCCCACCATGCCTTCGATGTCGGCGCCCGAGAGCTGGCCGCGCTGCGGGATCGGCGGCACGTCCTCGATCGCCACGCGTGATCCCAGCTTCTTCGCGAGGATGACGAACATCTGCCGGATCTCGGCGTCATCGGTCGGATAAAAGAGCGGAATGTGCACTTCCGCGCGACCCTGCCGCTTGAGATCGATCGGCAGCAGATCCGGCCGCGCGGTTAGCAGCATCCAGATGATGCGGCCGCGATACTGCGTGTCCCCCATTTGCGCGGCGATCATGCCGAAGACGCGGCTCGACGTCCCGGAATCGCCTTCGGACTCCCGGCTGCCGAGCGCCGCGTCGGCCTCATCAACAACGACCACCACGGGCCCCATCGCGCGCAGCACCGAGAGCACGCGCTCGAGGTTGCCTTCGGTTTCTCCGACGTACTTCGAACGGAAGTTCTTGAGGACGACGCAGGGGACGCCGATCTCGCCGCTGACGCATTGCGCGAGAAATGATTTCCCCGTCCCGACCGGTCCGCAGAGCAGATAACCCATCGGCAGGCTGTCGAGCGCGCCGCGCTTGAGCAGCGCGGCGTCTTCGCGGAGCCGCGCCTTCGCGGCTTCGTGCCCGTCGACCGTATCGAGCGTCCACCTCGGCTCGATGAACTCGAGCAGACCGTGGCACTGACGCTCGAGCAGACGCTTCTTCAGCGAGCGGAACGCGGTCGCGTCGAGGCGTTTGCCGCTCTCGCGGGCGGACTGGATCAGCACGTTCAGATCGGTCAGCGAAATGCCGGCGGTCAGCTTCGCCAGCTGCGCGGCATCGAAGTCCGAAAAATCCTGGATCGAGCGCGGGCCGTCCGCCGTGGTGGCCGTGATGAACGCTTCGCGCGCCGGCTGGTCCGGCAGCGGCACCTCGATCGTCGCGACGTGCGGATTCCCCGTCAGGCGATCGCTCAAGTCGGCGAGCTTCTCATCGATCATCACGAACGCCATGTTCAGCCGCTTCACGTGCGGGCTCATCGCCCAGTTGAGCATGGTCACCAGCTGCGAGGAGGCCTGCATGTTGAGACGTCCTGGCTCGCCGGTCGGAAACACGTACGAGGAATGATCCATCATCAACGCGAGACTACGACGATCGTCCTCGGCCGCCATGATGTTGTTGCGCACGAAACGATCCACGAGGGCGAAAGTCGCTGCGGGATCCTTTGGCAGCGCACTCAGGTCGCCAAGCTTCTTGTTGGCGAGAGTGACCATCTCCTTGAGCCGCTGCTCGTCGCGGCCGGCGAACGCCCGCAAGCCGCGGCCCAGGTCGTAGTGCAGCACCAGCGACCACCGGCCGAACAGCTGCTCGGCCAAAAACTCCGCAAGGACACCGTATCGGGAGCCTTCGTCACCGCCGATGCGGAAGAGATCGTACGTGTTGCCGTGGAGCACGAAGGCGGCGGTCGTTCCCGAGAAATAGAGATCGGCCAGCTGTGAGGCCCACGCCGGGAACCAGGACGGCAGTTCCGCGGGACGACGCTGCGCGGCATCAGGCGTCACGGCGGAGCACCTCGCGCAGATCGGATTCCAGAATCGGGGGCGGCTCTTCGAGCTGATCGCCCAGCCCGGTCAGGTGCTGCAGTTCGCTCACCGCTTTCTCCGTCTGGCGCATGCTTTCCGCGGCCGAATCGACCTGGCTGCTGAGGAAGTCGGGATCCTGACGGTTCACCGCCATCTCGGCGAGCGCCTGGATCTTCTCTTCGATACGATCCAGCTCGACGGTGACGAACTCGGCGTTCTTCTTCGCCCGTCCGAAGTTATCGAGGCGGAGCTCCCCCATCGCGATGCTGTCCTGAAGCGAGCGGACGACGCGGTCGTCGCCGGCGGTCTGGGCGACCGCGAGATTCTTTCGGAGCTCTTCGAGACGCGTTGAGATCTCCTGTTCATTCATCGTCTTCAGAAAGCGATCGAGCGCCGCCTTCGATAGGAGCAGGCGGAGGAAGAGCCAGAGGAGCCGGTCGAGTCCGGGCGTACGAATCTCCTCCGCCGCGCCGGCCTGATTGCCAGCCGTCCCGCGGACGCCGGCCGCGATGCCGCGCATCTCGAGGCAGCGGGCGTGCAGCCGTTCGAACCGTGTGCGCGAGTCGGAGGGCAGCCCGGTCAGCATCGTGACGAGGGACACCGCCGGCAATGGCGGGGCGGCGTCCGGATCGGTCCTTCGGGACGCATGGATCTTGGCGTCGATGGCGGCGCGGAATCTCGGAATCGAGATGAGGCCCGCCAGATACGCCAGCTCCCCCGCTCCGACCAGCGGCAGCAGCACGGGCGCGAGCGGCGTCAGGCCTGCGGCGACCGCACCGCCCAGGAAGAACAAAAGGTTCCACCGGAAGAGGAACGCCTCCCTGAGGTAGTCCGGCATGCCGGCGCCTTGCGGCGGGGCCATCGCAGGCTCGCCGGGAGGGACTTTAGTCATCGCCCGCCCGCGTCGAGCTCGCGAGGCTGTCCATGATGTCTCGGATCTCGAAGACGTATCGCATGAAGTCCGGCTCGCGCTGCATCTCCTTCGGCGGACGGTCCGATCCCGGAACCTTCATTTCGCGGAGGATCGTCCCTGGCGACGCCGAGAACACGTACACGCGGTCGCCGAGATAGACCGCCTCCTCGATCGAGTGCGTCACGAAGAACACCGTGGCCTGCGCTTCCCTCCAGAGATCGACCAGCAGCGCCTGCATGTGCAGCCGCGTCGTGGGGTCGAGGGCGCCGAAGGGCTCGTCCATGAGAATGATCCGCGGCGACAGAATCAACGTCCGCGCGATCGCCACCCGCTGCCGCATGCCCCCCGACAACTCGCTGGGAAACTTGGTCGCGTCGCGTTTCACGTTCAGACCGACCTTGCCGATCCACTCGCGCGCGCGCTCCCGTCGCTCGCGCGCCGGAACGCCGCGGCACTCGAGCCCGAACGCGACATTGTCCTCGACGGTGCGGTTGTCGAACGACGTGTAGTCCTGGAAGACCATGCCGCGATCCGACCCGGGCCGCTCCACGGGCTTGCCACCGACGAGCACCGTACCTTCTGTTGGCGGATGGTGCGGACGCAACCCGGCAATGAGGCGCAGCACCGTGGATTTTCCGCAGCCCGACGGCCCCAGAATCGCGACGAACTCCCCCTTGTGCATCAGATCCGGCACCGAGAAGGTGACGTCCCGTATGACGGTCAGGCTCCCGAACCGCTTCGTGACGTGGTCGAAGTCGACGACATTGACGGGACCGGCGGACGCGGATGCGGGCTCGGTCACGGTCAATCCTCGACTGTCCGGTGCGGGAACAGACCGCGCTGGAACCAGAAAAGCACGCGGTCGATGCCGTACGCGAGCAGGCCGATGATCATGAGGATCAGAATGATGTGCTCCGACATGCCGCGGCGCTGGCTCGTCATGAGCAGATACCCCAGTCCGTGCTCGGCGTTAATCAGCTCGGCCAGCATGATATAGCCGAAGGCCAGACCAAACAGGTGCCGGAGGCCCTTGTAGATGTCCGGCAGCGCGAGCGCGACCAGCACCTTGATCACAATCTGGAACGACTTCGCGCCCAGAGTCTGCGCCGTCTCGACGTATCGATCCGGGACGCCGACGACCGCCGCGACGGTGTCTGCATAGACGAACGGGACGCAGGCAATGAAGATGAACATCACCTTCTGCGTCTCGTCGATGCCGAACCACAGGATCGTCAGCGGAATCAGCGCCGCGACCGGCAGGTTGCGACCAAAAAGCGCCAGCGGCGCGCCGGCGGCCTCGATGACGCGCCAGGCACCTGCGGCGATCCCCAGGGGAACACCCACGAGGGCCGCCAGGCCGAACCCTATCAGCACGCGCTTCAGCGTGGCCGCGATACTCTGCAGGAGCGCGCGGTCATTCAGGAGGCTGGGGAAGCTTCGAAACACTTCCGCCGGACTTGGCAGGATCACGGGTGAGATCCAGCGATCTTCGGACCCGAGGCCAGTTGTCGCCAGCCACCAGAACAGCGCGACCGTGCCCACCGCCAGCGCGCCGACGAGAGTGCGCGTGATCCGTGGCGGCGAAATACGAAGCGCCAGAAGCCGGCGTTTCGAGTCGTCTGACATCTACTTGGGGGCCGGCGCCGCTTCCGCCGGGTACACCTTGATCTCCACCCGTCGATTCTTCGCGCCGTTGTCCGGATCCCCGGACTCCGCCGGGCGATCCCATCCCAGCCCGGCCGTCGAAAACTGGTTCGGCTGAAGCGAGGAGAACTTGCGCAGGATCGCCTCCTTCACGGAGTTCGCCCGGTTCAGCGACAGCTCCTGCACGAGGCTCTTCGGCACCGACGCCTTCATCGTTGCGTCGGTGTGCCCCTCGATCACGATCCGGGCGGCGCCGTACTGCCCGGCCAGCTTGCCGATTTCCTCGACCACGAAGCTCACATTCGGGTCGTACAGCTCTTCGACTTCCTTGCCGTCCGCGTTTCGCGTGACCTTCTTGTTGAGATCCCACGAGTTCGGGAAGAAGTGGACCACGACGGTCTTGGTCAGAATCTCGTCCTTCTCCCCCTGCACCGTACCGGCGCTTGCCGGCGCGAACTGAATGTCGTACTCGTTCTTCTGACTGGAATACTTTGGCTCGGCGCCCAGCTTCTGGATAATCGAGAAATCCATGACCTGATCGAACGGGGTCTGTTCGGTTACCGCGTTGATCCGTTTGTACAGGAAGTACGCCGTCGTCCAGGTGCGCTCGAAGCTGGTCGGGTTGTTCTGATTGAGGAAAAAGTCGCGGTTCTCGGCGTAGTTGGTCGAATGCGCGTCGCCGAGCATGCCAAGGGCGTCGCTTTCAGGGATTGAGTAGCCGGCAGCCATCAGCTTGGCAACCCTCTGCTTCGCGTCCTGCGCCTTCAGGTCGACCATCGAGTCGAAGATGCCGCGCGTAATCCCCTCCATGATGTCGGGGTTGTCTTTCGCGAAGTCCGCGCGCGCGAACCACACGTCGGCGATCAGTTTGTTGGCCGTCGACGTCGTGACGAGCATGCGGTTGCCCTTGGTCTTCTCGAGGTTGTAGATGTCGGGCGCCCAGCTCACGACGCCGGAGATGCGCTTGTCGGCGTTGAAGGCGGCCGCGGCCTGGAACGCGTCCTGGGTGAACTTGAACTCGACCTCCGCCGGCTGCACGCCGGCGTTGATCAGCGCGTTCAGGATGAAGAAGTGCGAAGGCGAGTTCTGCGCCAGGACCACCGTCTTGCCGCGCAGGTCCGCCATCGTCTTGATGTTCTCGCGGACCACGATGCCGTCGCCGCCGTTGGACCAGTCGACCTGCTGGTAGACGCGGGGCATGACGCGCGAGTCCTTGCGCAGGCCCTCGAGGAAGAGCGGCAGC
>JANNHC010000031.1:0-7073 GCA_031404215.1 Acidobacteriota bacterium | reverse complement strand
GCCCACCCGCAGGCGCGTGCCGTTATCCTGCAACCCGACGATCACATCGTCGGCATGCTTCTCGTTGGTCGCGAGCGCGTAGATCAGATACGACGCGATCCCGTCGTTCTTCTGATCGCTGAAGGACTGCCCGCCGTCCGGCGTGACAAACAGCCCACCGTCCGAACCCACGAGGATCGACTTGGTCAGCGGCGACACGGCCGCGGCGTGGAAGTCCGCGTGCACGTACGGGAGGTCGAACTGCGCGAGCCAGTTGCTGATGATCCGCCACGTCGCGCCGCCGTCGGTCGTCTTCGCGGAACTGAGCTGCCCGCCGATATAGACGGTGTTGCGCGTCGCATCCGCTGGATCGACCAGCACCATGTGGTTGTAGAACGCCTGGTCGGCCATGATGTTCATGCCCGGCTGCTCGGGGTTCGGGTTGACCGGCGTTTTCGTGGCGAGGCCGAGCGCGGCCCAGGTCGCGCCGCCGTCGCTCGATCGGAACAGATCTTTCTGCGCGCTGTCTCCAGCCTTCGCCGCAAATGCATAGACCACCGGGTCGCCCGGTTCGCCGACGGCGAGCGTGACGCGCCCGATGTCTGTGCCGAACGGCATTGCCGCCGCCCACGTCGTCCCGTCATCGATCGAGCGGTAAATCGCACCCGCGCCTGAGAAGTGCTCGAAGGTCGCCAGCCACGCGCCGTTGGTCTGCGCGAGACTCCACGCCAGGAACGATCCGTTGTTTGGAAGGCCGACGCCCTGATACGTGGCGCCATTGTTGGTCGATCGGAACAACCCCGCGTTGGTGGCGACAAAGACGACGTCCGTGCCGCTCGACCCATCAACCTTCAGGTCCATGATCGTCGTGGCCACGCCGACTTTGACTTCGGTCTGCCAGGTGTCGCCGCCGTTGGTTGACTTGACGACGAAGCCGCCGACGCCGCCGTCAAACGGATCGCCGCTCCCGAGGTAAAGCGTGTTGGCGCTGCCGCCAAACGCGACCGCGCCCCCCGCGGTGCTGACAACCTGGTCCGACTTTGGCGTCCAGTCAGGACGTGGAGAGAGGAAATTGTTGGTCTTCCACAGACCGCCGCCAGACGTCAGCAGGTAGACGACATCCGGATTGGTGGGATGGACGAGGATCGTACGCAGCCGTCCCGTGTCCGACTTCGTGAGCCGGCCGCCGTTCTGAATCCAGTTCGATCGAACGGGACCAACATTCGTCCAGCTGCCGGCGCCCCCCGCCTGGAGCGCGGCGGGATACTGCGCGCGCTGCGTTTGCGCGGCGGACAACAGGCCGTCCATGAACTCGGCGGACAACGGCCCACCCATGCGCTCACGCATCCACTCCCGGCGCGCCGTCGGATCGTCCTTGACGCGCATGTCGGGACCGGGGGTGGGGAGGCGTGGAACGAAACTGCTCTTATATGCCGAGTCGTCCTTTGGGAATCCAGCGGGTGTTTGCGGATCCTGTGTCGCGACGGCGATCGATCCGAGGCACGCGAGTGCCGCGACCGTCAGTTGAGCGGTGTATTTCATGGTTATGGTCTCCCGGGAGTGTTTGATGCCCGCGCTGTCTGCAAGTGACGATCGCTCTCGGACGCGATTGTACGTTGTACGCCTGTAGACGCGCAGAAAATGATTCGGGCGGCGGTTATTTGGGGCCGGACGCCCGTTGGGTGGGCGCCGGTTGTGCCTCGTGCGCTTTCTTCTCGTCCTTGCGGAGGATCTGGTTCAGCCGTTCAGCCAGCTCGCCGAATGTATCAGCGGATTCACGCAGATCTTCGTTCTCTTCCTTCAATTCCTGGTTCTCGTCTTTCAGGTCGCGCACGGTTTCTTCGCAATCCTGGAGCGCGTCGTCCTTTGGCTTTTCGTTATCGCCCATGTGGGTACCTTTGGGTTACGTCCGTGCGGCCCCCGCCTTGGGGCAACAGGAAGCATCAGCAAAGGCAAGGCCGAAAATGGCTGCGCAAAAACCGCAGTAAAACCTGAGCATGCTCTTGGAAAGTCTTTATAAAAGGAGACTTTAGGGCTGCCGGTGGTTGCAAGGAGCGGCGCCTAGACCGTATGGTAGCGGTAGCGAGGTCGAACAGACGTGCGAAGCGCATGAAGCAGATCAAACGGATCGGCATCCTGACCGCCGGAGGCGACTGCCCGGGCCTGAACGCCGCGATTCGCGGCGTCGGGAAGGCGGTGCTCGGGCGCCGGATCGAGGCGGTCGGGATTCGCGACGGCTTTCTCGGGCTGATTGAGAACCATACGCTACCGCTGGACCAGCACTCGCTGTCGGGGATCCTCACGGTCGGAGGGACGATTCTCGGCACGAGCCGCGTCAAGCCGCACCGCATGGACATCAAGGGCCGCGTGCGCGACATGCGCGATGTGATCCTCGCCAACTGCAGGAAGAACGGCTTGGATGCGGTGGTCTGCATCGGCGGGGACGGCACGCAGAGGAACGCGTTCCGCCTTTTCGAGAAAGGCCTCGAGGTCATCACGCTCCCCAAGACCATCGACAACGACGTGCCGATGACCGACGCCAGCTTCGGATTCGACACCGCGCTCGGGATCGCCACCGAGGCGATTGACCGTCTCCACAGTACCGCCCACAGCCACCACCGCATCATCATCGTCGAACTGATGGGCCATCGCGCGGGCTGGCTCACGCTGGGGGCCGGAATCGCGGGCGGCGCCGATGTGATCCTGATTCCGGAGATTCCCTACAGCGTGAAGCAGATCGCCAAAGCGATCCGCCGGCGCAGCGAGCGGGGCACGAATTTCAGCATCGTCGCGATCGCCGAGGGGGCGTTGTCCCGCGAGTATGCGGCCCGCTTCCGGACGGCGAAAGCGCGCCGGTCACGCGCAAGGACCGAGAGTGCGGTCGAGCGGGCGAGCGCCGAGCTCGCCGAGCTGGATCAGCATCACGACGGGAACACGCTGCGCCTCGCGCACCGGTTGGAGAAACTGACCGGGCTGGAGTGTCGGGTCTCCATCCTCGGCTACGTGCAGCGGGGTGGCACGCCGTCGGCCGTGGATCGCCTGCTCGCGACACGGCTCGGCACGGCCTGCGTCGAACTGATTCGGGAGCGTATCTTCGGCGTCATGGTCGCGGCCCGCGGGGAGGGCGCGCAGCCGGTGCCGCTCGACCAGGTTGTCGGCAAACGCAAAGAAATGCTGCTCGATCACCCGTGGATTGTCGCGGCCCGCGCCGTCGGCACCTGCTTCGGGGACTGACGCTCCGCCCGCCCCTCACGAGGGCAGCTACCAGTGGGTGTTCCATCCGGCACGCTGCAGTTCGCGCAACCGATGGTCGGCGTCCGCGCAGGCTGCTTCGCGCCCTTCGTAGCGCCGCGTCAGCAGGACGCGCTCGTTGCGTATGAATCGCAGGTCCCAATGAAACTCGCGCGATCGCAGCACCGCGTCGATGTGGTCGTGCCGGTGACGCACCCGCCAGAGCCGCTCGAACTGATCGATCTCGTTACGCATGGCCGGTTGAAGATGTCGTTCGTGTCATCGCTTGCGCCGATCAACGGCGGCCGGGGACACCGTCGAAAAAATCCACGACCCCGGTCTCCAGCGAATACTCCGCTCCGACGACGAGGAGCCCGTCGTTCTGGATCAGCTGCTCGAGCACGTCCGATCCATGCCGGAGATGGTTGGCCGAGACGCGGATGTTGACTCGAACCGCCTCCCGCACCAGCGCATCCGGAGTATGCACGAGTGCTGTCGTCAGCAACCCTTCAACGGATGGACGGATGCGGTCAACGATCGAACGGAGGTTTCGTGACTGGTTTTCTGACGGGCGGCCGAGTTCCTCGAGTGTGGCGAGAATAGCCCCGCACTGCGAGTGTCCCAGCACCACGACGAGGCGGGTGCCGAACCGCTCCGCGGCGAACTCGACGCTGCCGACCTGGGAGGGAGCGACGATGTTTCCAGCAACACGGATGACGAACAGATCACCAAGGCCCTGATCGAAGACAATCTCGGCAGGCACTCTCGAGTCGGAGCACCCGAGGATGATGGCGAACGGCTCCTGGCCTGCCGACAACTCGCGCCGGCGCGCCCCGCTCCCGAGTGTGTCGGGGTCGCGAACCTCAGACACGAATCGGAGGTTCCCCTCACGCAGACGTTCGAGCGCTTCGTGCGCAACAATCATCTCGGCACGCTCGCCCGTTCAGCCGCTCTTTCCAGAATCAGCAATCTACCCTCCGTACCGCAGTCGCGAAGCCCCAGGCCATGAAATGGAACTGGTTCAGAACGGCTTTAAAAACATTTCCAACGTGTCGCCGCGATGACGAAGACGAGAATGTTCCTGCCCACGACAAGCCGGTCCTATCGTAGCCCAGCCGCCATGTAGCGGCTGACGGGTCCTCGCGACGTCCTTGCCGCGCTCCGCTGACCGCCGGTCGCGGCCCGCTTGGCGAACGTCTTGTGCTCCGGGGGTAGCCAAAGAGGACTCCGTCGCGACGGCGACACTTGCGGGGAGTACGACACCTCACATAATGTTGCAGGAGATCCACAGTTTACTGGGCGACAGTGACGGCGGCCAGCCTCGATCATCAGATGCATCAACTACCAACGCGCGACCCATCAGTTCCCCTGGCCAGGAATACCCACTTACTGCGATGGGTCGAGAAAATGCGCGAATTGACCCGGCCCGCCTCCGTGCACTGGGTGGATGGGTCAAAGCAGGAGTACGACGCGCTGTGCACCGGGATGGTACAGGCCGGTACCTTGACGAAGCTCAACGAGCACCTGTGGCCCGGGTGCTACTACGCGCGGTCGGATGCCAGCGACGTGGCGCGCGTGGAGCAGCGGACGTTTGTGTGTTCCCTGTCGAAAGACGCGGCTGGACCGACCAATAACTGGGTCAACCCGTACGAGATGCGCCGCACGCTGAAGGAAAAGTTCAGCGGGGCCATGGCCGGGCGCACGATGTATGTGCTGGCATTCAGCATGGGCTCAGTCGGGTCGCCCATGTCCCAGATTGGCGTGCAGCTCACCGACTCCCCGTACGTCGTCGTCAGCATGCGCATCATGGCGCGGATCGGGACGCCGGTGCTCGCCGAGATCGATCGGGACGAGAAGCGCGTCGTGCCGTGCATGCACAGCGTCGGCGCGCCGCTGGCGCCGGGTGAGGCCGACGTGCCCTGGCCATGTAATCCGGACAAGTACATCGTGCACTTCCCCGAGATCCGTGAGATCTGGTCCTACGGATCGGGCTACGGCGGCAACGCGCTGCTAGGAAAAAAGTGCTTCGGCTTGCGGATTGCCTCGGCGATGGCGCGCGACGAGGGTTGGATGGCCGAGCACATGCTGATCCTCGGCGTCGAGGACCCGCACGGCGAGAAGACTTACCTGGCGGCGGCGTTTCCAAGCGCCTGCGGCAAGACGAACCTGGCCATGCTGATTCCGCCCCCCGGGTTGAAGGACTGGAAGGTCTCGCTGGTTGGCGACGACATCGCCTGGATTAAGCCCGACGCGCAGGGACATCTGCGGGCGATCAATCCGGAGGCGGGCGTGTTCGGCGTGGCTCCAGGCACATCGCTCCGCACCAACCCGAACGCCATGGCGATGTTGGCGACCAATACCATCTTCACCAATGTTGCCCTGACACCCGAGGGCGGCGTCTGGTGGGAAGGGATGACGGATACTCCACCGGCCGAATGTCTGGACTGGCAGGGGCAGCCGTGGACGCCAGCCATCGGGCGCGAGACCGGCAGGCTGGCGGCCCATCCCAATTCCCGGTTCACGGCCCCGATCGTCCAGTGCCCGATTGTCGATGCCGACTGGGAATCGCCGGCGGGTGTCCCGATCAGCGCGTTCATCTTCGGCGGCCGCCGGGCCACCACGATGCCGCTCGTGTATCAGGCGTTCAACTGGACCGCGGGCGTCTACATCGGCGCGACGATGGGATCGGAAACGACCGCGGCGGCCGTGGGCCGGGTCGGCAAGGTGCGACGCGACCCGATGGCCATGCTGCCGTTCTGCGGGTATCACATGGGGGACTACTTCCGGCACTGGATCCAGATGCAGCGCGCGCTCACCGAGACTCCCAAAATCTTCCACGTCAACTGGTTCCGCAAGGGGGACGCCGGGGAATTCCTGTGGCCTGGATTCCAGGAGAACATGCGCGTCCTCAAGTGGGTGGTCAATCGGGTGCGGGGCCGGTCGCTCGCGAGGGAGACGCCGATTGGGTGGATGCCGCGCTGGCAGGACATCGATTGGACCGGCCTGCCGTATTCCAGGGAAACCTTCGACGCCCTGCAGTCGGTGGACCCGGCCCGCTGGAGGTCCGAGGTCATCGAGCATGAGGAGCTGTTCATCGACGTGCACACGCACTTGCCGCCGGAGATGGTGTACGAGCGCGAGCTATTGATCTGCCGCCTGTAGGGGTGCGGCGATGCGCCAGCATGGGGAGGGGACAGGTTGTGGTCGATAGAGCACGATAGCATCACGGGCCAGGAGTACATCGCGGTCGATACGCGCGGCGAGCCGCTGCTCCGCGATCCCTTCACGAACAAGAGCACGGCGTTCACGGCGGCCGAGCGCGAAGACCTCGGCCTCGACGGGCTGGTGCCGCCAGCCGTCAGCACCATGGACCAGCAACTGGCCCGGGTGTACGAGAACTATCGCGTCAAGCAGACACCCCTCGAGCGTTACATCCACCTGGCCAGCCTGCAAGACCGGAACGAGACGCTGTTCTTCCGCCTCGTCCACGATCATATCGACGAGATGATGCCGGTCGTGTACACGCCGGTGGTCGGCGAGGCGTGCCAGCAGTTCTCTCACATCTATCGTCGTCCGCGCGGCCTCTACATCTCGTACGAGCAGCGGAACCGGATCGACGCCATCCTCGGAAACCACACGCGTCCACCGGCCATCATCGTCGTCACCGACGGGGAACGGATCCTGG
Source organism: Acidobacteriota bacterium (assembly GCA_031404215.1). Classification (GTDB taxonomy): domain Bacteria; phylum Acidobacteriota; class Vicinamibacteria; order Vicinamibacterales; family 2-12-FULL-66-21; genus JALZOC01. The sequence continues at coordinate 178 of JANNHC010000031.1, read as the reverse complement.
GTCTCGGGGATCAAGGGGTTGGCGGGATGGGAATCCCGACCGGGAAGCTGTCCCTCTACACCGCGTGCGCGGGCATCCCGCCATATCTGACGTTGCCGATCATGCTCGACGTCGGCACGGACAATCAGGAGCGGCTGAGCGATCCGCTGTATCTCGGCCTCCGGCACACCCGGATTCG
>JANNHC010000030.1:0-3003 GCA_031404215.1 Acidobacteriota bacterium | reverse complement strand
TCTTGACTGTCGCGTCGTGCCGCGTTCAGTATCGAGCGATCCGTTACCTGAACTTCACGAATCGGTCACATCCCCTTCGCAACAGGTGAGTATCTTGCCGAACATGACACGCCCAATCACCGCGTTCGTCCTCTTCGTGCTCGTACTTCTGATCTCCCCGGCTGCGTACGCGCAGTTCGACACCGCGACGGTCGTCGGCACCGTCAAGGACAACACGGGGGCCGTCGTGCCAGGCGCGACCGTGACGCTGTCCAATCTGGACACGGGCATCTCCTCGACCCGGGTCTCTGATGGGAACGGCAGCTTCGAGTTCGTGACGGTCCGGGTCGGCCGGTACAAGGTGAGCGCCGAGCTTCAGGGCTTCTCGATCGCTGTGGCTGACGACGTGCCCGTGACGGTCGGCGCGCGTCAGCGCGTGGACCTGTTGCTCACGCCCGGCAACGTCACCGAGACGATCGAAGTCGCTGGCGCCGCGACGCGTCTCGAGACCGACTCGAGCCAGCGCGGCCAGGTCATCACCGGGGAAGAGACGCGCGCCTTGCCGCTCAACGGCCGCGAGTACTCGGCGCTGGCCCTGCTCACGACCGGAGTCCGGCAGTCGGCGATCGGGACCGGGGGATTCACGCCGCGGGAAGGGTCGTTCAACGTGAACGGCCTGCGGAGCACCTTCAACAATTTCCTGATCGATGGCATCGACAACAACGCATACGGCACGAGCAACCAGGGCTTTTCGAACCAGGTCATGCAGCCCGCGCCGGATGCGGTCGCCGAGTTCAAGGTCGTCACCAACAACATGAGCGCGGAGTACGGGCGCGCCGCCGGGGGGACCATCAACGTCGCGTACCGGAGCGGCACCAACCTGTTCCACGGCGCCGGGTGGGAGTTCGCGCGCGACACCAGGTTCAACGCGACCGGGTTCTTCAAACCTCCTTCAGGCCAGAAGCCGCCGCTCGAGCGCCACCAGTTCGGCGGCGTCTTCGGCGGCCCCATCGTCCGAAACAAGGCGTTCTTTTTCGGCGACTACGAGGGATTTCGTCAGACCCGAAAGCTGGTCACCCCGTCGACGATCCCGACGCTCGCGCAGCGCAGTGGGCTCCTCACCGTCGCGGTGCGCAACCCGCTGACGGGTGAGACGATCCCGGCCGGGACACCGATCCCGATGACGGCCTTCGCGCGTACCGTGCTCAACGCCCTGCCTGAGCCGACGACCACCGGGACGGCGAACAACTACGTCACGCTGCAACAGTTCGAAAACGTGACCGACAAGACGGGCGGCAAGGTGGACGTGCAGGCGAGCCCGCGGCTGTCGTTCAGCGCCCGGTTCGGGTATCGCGATGCGGACATCACGGACCAGCCGCCGCTGCCGCTGCCCGCAGGCGGGGCCGGCAACGGATTCACCTACGTGACGAACAAGCAGTTTGCGCTCGGCGCGACCTACATCCCGACGAACAACTCGCTGCTGGAATTCCGCTTGGGCTGGTCGGACACCATCGGCGGCAAGAACCCGCCGGCCCTCGGTAGCGGCAGCGCGGCGGACCTGTATGGCATCACCGGCTTGCCGGCCGATGCGCGCGTCGCGGGCGGCCTGCCGACACAGCTCATCACCGGATTCTCCGATCTCGGCCGCCAGGCGACCAACCCGCAGTGGCAGTTTCCCACGGTATTCAACCCGAAGGTCAACTACACGCAGACACGCGGGCGTCACTCGCTGAAGACCGGCTACGAGTTCCAGCACATTCAGACCGAGGTGCAGGACGTCAATCCGCTCTACGGCCGGGATCAGTACGCCGGGCAGATCACGCGGCCGGCCGGCGTCACGGCCAGCAACCTGTTCAACCTCGCGGACTTCATGCTCGGCCTGCGCAGCACGTTCGCGCTCAGCAACATTCTCGTGGCGAACCTCCGGCAGAACATGCACTTCGCGTATGTGCAGGACGATTTGCGCGTCAACGACAGGCTCACGCTGAACCTGGGCCTCCGCTATGAGTACGCGACGCCGCACTGGGAGAAGGACAACATCCTGTCCAACTACGACCCGCAGCGCAATGCGATGTACGCCGCGAGCAGCGGATCCCTCGAGAATCGCTCGACCATCAAACCCGACCGCAACAACTTCGGACCGCGTCTCGGTCTCGCCTACACGCTCACTCCGCGCACCGTCTTGCGCGGCGGATACGGCGTCAGCTACGTCCACTTCCACCGCGCCGGGGGCGCGAACATCCTGCCGATCAACGGCCCGCAGGTCATCAACGCGGTCGTCGTCCAAACCAACCCGCTCGACCCGGGCTTCCGGCGCACGGAACAGGGGTACCCAGCGGGGCTGACGGACCCGTCGCAATTCAATCCGCTGGCGGCCAACGTCACCTACATGCCCCGCGACTATCATTCGAGCCACGTCCAGAGCTGGTTTGCCTCTGTTCAGCGGGAGCTTGGCCGGAACATGGTCCTCGACCTCGCGTACGTCGGCAACGCAGCGGACGACATGCTGCTCTTCGCCAACTTCAATCAGGCGCAGCCGAACAACAGCGCGGGCACGATGCCCCTCCAGGCCCGCCGCCCGATCCAGGGATTTGCCGACATCACGTACGCGTTCAACGGCGGCAAGTCGCGGTATCGCGCGTTCCAGGCCAAGTTCGACTGGCGCATGCGCACCGGGCTCTCGGTGCTGAGTTCGCTGACGTTGTCGCAGACGAAAGACAACGGCTCTGGCTCGCTCGAGAACCCGAACGGCAACTTCCCGGCGCCGCAGAACTTCTACGACCTCGAGGCGGACTTCGGGTTGTCCGCGTACCATCAGCCCTACAACAGCACGACGAGCGTGGTGTTCGATCTGCCGTTCGGACGGGGACGACGGTTCCTTTCGGAAGTGCCCGCGATCGTCGATGCGCTGGTCGGCGGATGGCAGATCGCGGGGATCAACTCAATTTTGTCGGGCGAAACGGTCACGCTCACGTACACGCCGCGCACGGAGTTCCTGGTCTCGGGAATCCAGCAGGATTTTCG
>JANNHC010000029.1:0-13636 GCA_031404215.1 Acidobacteriota bacterium | reverse complement strand
CTGATGGCGTCGAGCTCCGCACGGTGCGCGTCGGACAACGAGGCCGTTTTGCGCCGGAGTCTGACGAGTTCAGCTCGACAGATGCGATCGAAGCGCTCGTGGAGGGCACGGGCGATAGGGCTCATGCGCTCTGCTATCGCAAGCCGGGTGCCGGGACGGATTTCGCGGGATCGGCACCAATGCTGGGCGGAGTGCCGGATTTCCGGCAGAAAGGCCGGGCACGGGGATTGCGAGAACTACCGGTGTCGGTGCTATCTGAAAGGACTCCGTTATGAAGACTGTCGCAACGCTGCGTCACGTGCCCTGGACATGCCTGTGGGGCCGATTCGGCGAACCAGTCCAGTCCATCTGGCCGACGCTGTCTCCGCCCTTCGTGTTCTGGACCTGCGCGCACCCAGACGCCGAGTCTCCTCTCACGCGCGACAGCTGCGAAGAGTGCGGTCGCTGGCTCCACACCTCGAGCGCAGCATCAGATACCCGGTAGGGCTCGCGGGCACGCCAGGTCGTTCCGCAGGCCTGGCGTCGCGCGGCCGGAACGTCAGACCTCATGCGCGGCGCCCGGACGCCCTTACGACGGCGCCTCCGGCGACGTCCAGGGCGGCAACAGCTTCACGAGCGCCGCGAGAATGCCGAACGGCAGCAGCATGAGCAGGATGGCCGGCAGCAACCCCTCGCGCGTCGCGAAGCCCATCTTGTAGGTGGTGTAGCCAAGAAAGCTCTTCGAGAAGAGCTGCCCGCCGATGACGACGTTCCATCGCATCGCGAAGATGCCAACCAGGGTCAGCGCGCCGGCGGTCATATACAGGCGTACGCGCGTCCGTTCCGACAGACGCACGAGCTGGGTGGCCGCGAGCAGCGTAAGCGGAACGAGCGTCCCGACGATGATCTGCAGCACGATTTGGGACGTGAAGAGCCGCGTCTTCACCATGAAATCCAGCGCACGGAACGACTCATCCGCTTCGTAGATCCGGTGAATCAGGTCGATCATCTCGAGCGCGAAGTCCACCAGAAACGCATAAAACAAGTACCGGGCCACCGTGTCCACGCACAGCATGTCGACAGCCACCCGCCGCATCCAAGCGGTGACGACATACAGCAGCAACACCAGCGCGATGCCCGACACGATCGCCGAGAACAGGAACACGATCGGCATCATCGGACTCGACCACCACGGGTTCGCCTTGATCGAGCCAAAGATGAACCCGACGTACCCGTGCAGCAGGAACGCAGACGGGATGCCGATGATCGTGACGACTCGCCCGACGCGATCGTCGATGCGCAGCGACGCCGGGCTGATGTTGTCGGAGCCGAGCGTCAGGATGCGATAGCCGACTCGCGTCAGGCCCGTGCTGCGCCGGCACGCCAGCACGAGCTCCCGCCGGTACTCGAGCCAGATTTCGACGAGGAGCACCACCATCAGGTACCAGAGGTAGACGAAGCCGAACATCGCCATTGCCGACGTCGTGTGGGGGGTCAGCATCATCTCGAACGAGCGCTCGGGATGGCCGAGGTGGAGCTGCAGCGGCAGCGGCGCCACCAGCAGGAACGCCAGCGCCGTCAGCAGCGCGAGCCGGTACGTCGGCTTGACCGCCTGCACGTTGAAGACGCGCTCGAGCGATGCCAGGATGAACGCCCCGGCGACCAGCCCCGTGATGAACGGGTACAGGACGATCAAGACACTCCACTGCAGCTCGATCTCGTTCGGGTACATGAATCCGTCGACGCCTGGCATGCCGTCCTCTCGAGGCCCCGACGCGCGCGTGCTACCGCACCGCGCCGTCGAGCCCGTTGTAGTACACCTTCGCCCCGGTGGCCATCTGCGGCTTCAGCACTTGAATCTTGTGCGTCCGCAGGTATTCGTGAATCGGGTCGGTCGGATTCTTCAAGTCGGCGATCTGCCGCGCGCCCGTCGGGCACACCTCGCAGCACGCTGGAATCATGCCCCTGGTCAGGCGGTGATAGCAGAGCGTGCACTTGTCGGCCGTGTGCGTCCGCGGGTCGAGGTACCGGCAGCCGTACGGACACGCCTGCACGCAGTACCGGCAGCCGACGCAGTAGTCCTTGTCCACGAGCACGACACCGTCGTTGGTGCAGAACGTCGCGCCGACCGGGCATACCTGCGTGCACGGCGAGTCCGCGCAGTGATTGCACATCTTCGGCACAAAGAACGTCTTGCCGTCCCCGTCGGCGTACTTCTCCGTAAAGCCGTCGATGCCCCCGTCCGGCGAATCCACGACCGGATGGTCGGGATCGCTCATGTTGACGTGATACCGCTCCACCCAGGTGCGGAAGTACATCGGCTCATCGACGACGTCGTTCTCGATCTTGCAGGCGCGGACGCATTGCCCCCCGCCGATGCACTTCTCGACGTCGATGAGCATGGCCCACCAGTGTTCGGCGGTGCTGTACGTCGTGACGGCGTCGGGCGTTCCCGCCATCACATGCTCGAGCGCCGAGGCCGTCGCCGCCGTCATCACCAGCAACTTCGTGCCGACCATCAGGAAATCGCGCCGCGTGGTGTCCATGGCTACTCCTGGTCCGTGCGCGGATCGTGCGCTTTATGGCAGCTCACGCAGGTATCCTCGTCGGAATGGTCCTTCGCGACGACCGTCGGCTGGTGGGCGGGTTTGCCGGTGTTCGCGGCGTGGCAGCGCAGGCACAGCACCGGGCCATCGGCCTTGGCGACCGCGACCTCTGGATTGTCCGCGTGCTTCAACAGCGCGCCGTGACACGTCTCACACCCGATGACCTTGTGCTTGGCCGGCGCCGCGGCGGTCACCACGTCGTCGTGGCATTCCGTGCAGCGGGCCCGTCCCGCGTACGACCGCGGCCATGCGGCGGCATCGTCGATCGCGCCCGCGCGATAGTGGCCGTACTTGCCGAAGTCCTCCGGCACGAGCTCCGCCCGCGCCACGGCAAAGACCAGGAGGCCCGCGGCAAAGAGCGCGGCCAGCCGAATGAGATGCTCGACGTCCTTGAACGGCCTCTTCATGGATTGACTCCGCGCGACGGACAGGAATGTCCCGCGGGATCCGGCTGCAAGGCCGGGGCCCGGCGCGGATCAACCGTCAATCCGGCGTGTTCCCCAGGCACGTCCGTCACCGTGCTGTCCCGACTGACGGAAACCCGTCAGTCAACGTCAACGAGAATCGATCGCGCCACCGCGCGCTCGACGGCCATCTCGGTCTGATCGCATTCGAAGACGATCCCCGGGAACGTTTGGAGCACGCGAATCGCCGCTCCGGGCGTGACACCCAGCGCCGCGAGGCGCTCCGCGCGGCCGGTCAGATCGCGCGCGATCCGTGCCACGCGTCCCCGGGTTCCGGGAGCCAGATGCGCCAGCGTGGTCGGTGGTTGAATGGTCATCGCGCGTGTCTAAAACCTGACGTGCAGCGCGGCGAGCGCCATGTTGAGGGCCGCGCCGGTCCCGAGCGCGATCACGGTGACCGCGGCGAGGATGGCGAGACCGGTGCGAAGGCCTCGCTCGCGGATGATCATCAGGAGATTGGCCACACACGGCACGAACAGCGTCATGACCGTCAAGGCGACCACGGACTGCACGCCCGTGAGGCTGCCGGTCTGCGCCATCTTGAATAGTCCGGCTGCGCCGTAGTCCCGACGGAGGAACCCCATGACGAAGACGCCCGCCGCGTCTGCCGGCAGACCGAGCGCCCCGGTCACCAGGGGACGCGCCGCGCGGGTCAGCGCACCGAGCGCACCGACGCGATCGAGCATGAACAAGAGCGCCGTGCCGGCGAGAAACAGCGGCAGCGCTTCGCCCAGATACCACCGCACCCGCAGCGCCGTTTTCGTCGCGAGGTTCGTAAAACGCGGCAAACGGATCGGCGGCAGCTCGAGGATGAAGTCGGATCGATCGCCCGGCAGCGCGCGCGCAGCGAGGAAACCCACCAACACCATTTGCGAGAGGACGACCGTGAAGAGCGTCAGCAGCGCCCAGACGGAGATGCCACCCAGGATCCCCATGATCGTCGCAAGCTGCGCGGAGCACGGGACCCCAAGCGCCAGCAGCGTGATCGCGATCAGCCGTTCCTTCGGCGTGGCGAGGATACGGGTCGTCATCGTCGCCATCGTGTCGCAGCCGAGTCCGAGCACCATCGGCAGCACCGCCTTGCCGTTGAGGCCCATCGACCGGAACAGCCGGTCGCTGAAGATCGCGAGACGAGGGATGTAGCCGCTGTCTTCGAGAAATCCGAAGACCATGAAAAACGTGGTGACGACCGGCAGTACGATGGCGATCGCGTACGTCAGACCCATCGTGACGAGGCCGTACTCGCCGACGAGGAAGTCCCGGACGAGAGCAGACGGGATGTACGCCGCGGCGGCCGTGGCCGCCGGGTTGATGTACCCGTTGAAGAGATCGTGCTCGAGCATGCCGACGAGTGTTTGGGCGCCGAAGACGCCGACAAACAGATACGTCAGGTACAGGACCAACGCGAGGATCGGCAGTCCCGTCAACGGCTCCCGCACGGCGCGGCCCAGCGACTCCTGGATCCGTCCGAGCGACATCGCCCTGATGGTACGGAAACGGGCGGCACTCGAATCCGCCCAGTCGATGTGGCCTGCGCCGGCGAGGCTGGCGGCGCGCGGGCGCGACGCCAACGGAAGGGATTCGCGCAATTGGGCGATGCCGCGCCCCTCAGGCGCGACCGCCTCGATCACCGGAATGCCCAGGTGTTCCGAGAGTCCTTCGGCGTCTACCGAGATGCCGCGCGCGTGCGCCTCGTCCACCATGTTGAGGACAAGAATCATCGGCAGCCCGACATCGGCCAGTTGCGACGTGAGCATGAGCGCCCGCCGCAGATTTCGCGCGTCGGCCACCTGCACGACGAGCTCTGCTCCGCCGTCTGCGAGCAATTGCCGGGTAATCCGTTCGTCCTCGCTCAGCACACCCTCGAGCGCATTCACGCCCGGTGTGTCGATGACCTCGCAGACTTCCGCGCCAATGAGCGCACGCCCGCGCGTGATCGTCACCGTCGTGCCGGGATAGTTCGAGACCGTGGCGTAACGGCCGGTCAGGCGGCCGAAGAACACGCTCTTCCCCACGTTCGGGTTGCCCACGAGCGCGATCTTCAGCGGGTGCGCCCGCAGGCGGTGCACCGTCGGGGTACGACCCGCCAGGGCGGCGCCCGAAGCCATTGCGCAAGGCATGCGCCCCCAGGGGCAAGACCGGTGCCCGCCTGAATTCGCCTGATTTCCAGGGTTGATCGTCAGTCTGCCGGAATTCCGTCACAAGGGGACAGGGCCCAGGGTGCAGGGTTAGGGAAGCTGGAAGATAAAGAATCGTCCGGCGCTCCAAACGCGGATGCCGGGTCGGCAGCCGCGCCGGAAGGAATTCGAGGAGCGCCGGACGACAAGGAACGCCGTGCTACCGGAGATACGAGACCCGCCACGACACGCTGTGCGCGGTGTCGTGGAGGTAGTAGTACCCGAAGAGAAAGGCCAACGGCGGTTCAGCTGGCTCGTCGGGCCGTTCAACGAAAGGCCGGAGGCGGTCGGGAGCACCGGACGAGCTGACGCCGGTCTACCAGAGATACGTCATCCGCAGCCGCCACGTGTGGGCGGTGTACGGGCGATAGAGGTACCCCGAGTAGATGGTCGACGCGAACACGCCGGTCGTCCCGTTGACCGGATCCAGCCGATCGAGGGTGGCACTCCCGAGCGCGAAGTCCTGTACCGCGTACTGTTCGAAATAATAGACGACGCCCAGGGCGACGTTGGGCCGCACGAAGTGCTGCACGTCGAACCGCCCCGTCGTCAGCGTGTTCTTCACCGGCGCCAGCGGCACGGGCACCGCGATCGCCGTTTCCACCCGCGGCACCGTCACCGTCGGGGCATCCGCCTGGATGCCATAGACGTAGGTCGCCTTCCCGTCGCTGAGGTCGTAGGACAGACCGATGTCTGTCTTCGGAAGCGCCTTCATCAGGTCGAGGCTGGCCGCAATCGTCTTGACAGTGTCGTTCGAATCCAGCGTCCAGTCACGCCGGCGATCAAAGAACTCCTCAGGACCGGAGGCATTGCCCGCCGGCAGGGCGGTGCGCGAGTACTGGTTGGCGGTGAACTTCTCGAACCCGTAGTTGAACCCGAAGTTCACGGTGTCGGCGGGCTGCACATCGAAGCCGGCCGACCAGTTGCGGGTCGTGCTGTCCCGCAGCCCGAAGCCCGACTCGTTGTAGTCGTCCTGGCCCGTGCCGACCGCGGCGTTCAGGTTCAGAAACGGCAGCGGCGTCACCGTCATCAGCGTCGTCACCCGATAGCGATCGCGGTTCGCGATGTCGAAGTGCCGTGTCAACGGCTGCTCACCCACCTCTTCGAGCAGATGCGCCTCGAACCCCGAACCCTCCCGCTTCGAGGACTCGTACTTCGCGCGGAGGCTGAGGTAGTCGTTGCCGGTGCTGTCCACCGTCACGCGGAACGTATCTTCCGCGGTCTTTTCGAAGATGCGGAACGTGCGATCCGAGTCCTCCCGGCCGTAGCCGAGTCCGAACGCCATGTACTCGAACGGCGTGAACGACGCGTCGAGATCCAGCGTGAGACGCTTGAAGCTGGATGGCTCCGTCTCGTGGGTCTGCGTGGTCACTGCCCAGTCGCCGATCGCCGCCTGCTCGGCGACGAAGTGCGGCGTCTTGTTGGCGTAGTCGTAGTACCGGTACCTCGCGTTCAGCCACACGTTCTTCACCGGACGTGAGTTCAGGCTGTAGACCATCGACACGATGTCCGCGCGCGTCTCAGCCGTCGCCCGTTGGAGCGGCGGCGACACCAGCGCAGTGTTCACCGACGGAGGGACGAGCGCCTGGTCCTGGCTCCATCGGCCGACCGAGATCGCCGCGTTCGCGTTGGTGCGCGCCGGCAGCTTGTAGCCGCCATTGAGGTTGACCGAAAACGACGAGTTCGTGGGCCACATGACCGCCTGGCCGACCGACGGACCGTTGACGATGTCGGTCGCGCGCAGGGGGTTGTCGAAGCGCACCGTCGGGATCGCGTTATCGAACCACGATCCGTTGTAGCCGACGCTCAGCAGGCCACGAGTATTCGCGAACTCGATCTGGCCCTTGATGTCCGTCGTGCGGTTGTCCATCGGCACGCCCATCTCGAGGGCGGGGTTCAGACCCGGTGACGTGCCGAGCCCGAACGACATCAGGTTGAACCCGGTCCGGTGCGTGTTCTTCACGTCGAACTTGAAATCCACGTCGCGGTTGAGGGTATAGACCAGGTTGAGCGCCCCCGACGTCGCGGCGGCTCCGCATGTCGAACTGGCTGGTCTGGGTTTTCAGCGCGTTGCTGATCGCCAGGTCGCGCGGCGCGGTCCCCAGCAGCGAGGCGTTCTGGAGCGCCTGCTGGATCGTATCGTCGATCGCCAGCACGCCGTTGCCCGTGTGGGTATACAGCGACGCGGTGCTGTTGCTGATGAACAGCGGGATCTGGTTCCATTCGACGTTCGCCTTCAACCTCCCGACGCTCGCGAAGGAGGCGGCGTACCGCTGGTCCCGGTAGCCGACGTTGTTCGCTTCGGCCTTGAAGAGCCAGGTGTCCGTGTTGCGCTCCAGCCGCAAGTGGTCGAGGAAGGCGCCGCTGCGGAGATCGCGAAACCGGTTGTAGCGGGCTTCGTCGCCGGAAAGGCTGTTGCCCCGGTACCCGAAATTCACCTGTCCGTATTTCGGTGTGAACGGTGTGAACGACGAGGCCGGCGTCGCGGTGGTCTGCGCCGTCGCCGCTTGCTGCTGCTGGTCCTGGGCCGGCGCGGGGCCTGCCGAGGCCAGCAAGAGCGCTCCAATCAGAATTGTTCTGGTGCGCATCGCATCCCTCTCAGGCGTTACCGCAGGAAAAACTTGCCGGATGTCGGGTGATTCGACCCGTGGACCATCTGGTGACAGTTCACGCAGGCGCGTCCGGTGACGCGGTTGCTCCGATTGTTGACCTGGTTCTGGTCGTAGATGGTGGCCGGGTGCCTCGAATGGATGTGGCACTTCTGGCACAGCATCGGGACCTTCGACGTCAGCATCCGTTCGTTGTTCGAGCCGTGGGGATCGTGACAGGTGACGCAGTTCTCGCGTCCGACTGCGTGCTCCCACAGGAACGGTCCGCGCTTCTCGGCGTGGCAGCTCGCGCACGACTCGTTGATCGAGTTCCCCTCGCGCAGCATGCGGACGTTCTGCGACCCGTGCGGATTGTGACAGGTCGTGCACTCCATCTTGCCCTCGGTCACGGGCATGTGCGACGACTTGTGGACCTTGTTGACTTCCTTGCGGTGGCACTGCACGCAGGTTTCCTGCACGGTGGCTTTCTTCAGCCCGCCGTCGGCGGATTTCGACTCGTGGACGCTGTGGCAGCTCACGCAGGACATGTTGCGTGAGTCGTGTTTGCTGCCGGCCCAGTTGCGATGTTCGGTCCGGGCATGACACGTGGTGCACAACTCGCCGACCTGGCGTGGCGCCAGCTTCTTGAGGTCCTGGATTTTGCCATCCCCGTCGGCATCGACGTGCGCCTTGCCGGGACCATGACAGGTTTCGCAGCTGTTCTTCGCGGCCGGCGTGCGCTTATCCGGCGCGCGCCCGTGCGCGGAGCCGTGGTACCCCTTCCCCTGATCCTCGTGACACTCCAGGCATTTCTGTTCGCCGACGTATCCGCCGGCGCTCGCCTGCGCCGACGCCACCGGCACGGACGAGACGGCCTTCACCGCCGACGCGGCGGCCGTTGGGGCCTCCGCTGGGCGGTCCTGCCGCGGTGAGGTGTTGGCCCCGACCGCGATCACCACGCCGAGCCAGATGACCAGCGCTCCGGCGATAGTCACGTATGGCCCAGGGGTTCGCGCTAAGCGACCCATGTCTCCTCCTTGGACGGCGTCGGGACGCAGCCTCTTGCAATCGCGGTTACTGCGGGATTGCCGTGATGGAATCCCCAAAGGATCAGGCTATCGGATCGGTCGGTGAGCTGTCTGTGCAACATCGGACACATGGAAGTTTTTAGGAGCGTCGCGCTCCAGAGAGGCAGTCAGCAAGAGACGTGCCCGTGATGAAAGCGCAGTATTCCCGCCATTTGCGGTGAACATCCGCGCGCCCCGGCGGAATCTCAGCGGTCGTTCGCCGAACTGGTCCTCTTTCTCCGAAACGGCTGCGCCGATCGCGTTGCGGATTTATCCCCACTCGACGGGGAATTCTCAGCCCTCCGCGGCCATCACAGCGTGATCTCGCCCTGCATTGGGTCCGTTGCCTGCGATGAATGGAATGGTGCGCCACCGGTGGAGCCGGGCCGAGCTGACGCGCGGCGGCGGAGGCGAGCCGCCGGCATCGGGCCCCATGGGTCTGGCACGCACCCTGCTCGTCCTTCTGCGGAAGCCTGGCGAGATGAACGCGACAACTATCGAGGACCACACATGAGCACCACCGAAGTCAGCGAGGGCCGAATCGTTTTCTGGCACCGTGAGTTGCCGCCCCTCGAGGCCGAGGCCACAGGCGAGCATGTGGTCGAAGCGACGAGCGCGCGCGTGCCGGATACGATCGCGCATCGCGACAAGTTGTGGGACCAGTGCTACGCGAGCTTGATGGCTCAGGCCGGTACGCGAGTGGAGCAGGAGGCGGCACGGCTTGGAGGTCATTACGCCCGTGTGCTCGATGAGGTCATCGACACCCGCCATGACGGCGCAACAGGCCAGGCCTGGTTGCACGGATGTTTCACCTACATGCTGTACCGCCGGCCGACCGAACCGGCGGTGCATGCCTCAGCGGACCCGGCCGAGCCGGTTCAATCCGACACTCACGCGCGCAGGTGACCGCGCAGCATTTCGATGAGCACCATCGGCAGTCGATCGGCCCGGGCCAGCCGCGCGAACCCCCGGGCACCAAAGATACGGTGAGCGTACCGTGGCGACTCCCGATCCACCGTGAGACAGCGCACGTGAATCCCCTGGCGGCGCGCTTCACCGACCGCCTGCCGGGAATCCTCGATCCCATAGGGTCCCTCGTACAGATCGACGTCGTTCGGCTTGCCATCTGAAAGGATGATGAGCACCGGCCGGTCGGCGCTCTCGCGCGCCAGCGTGGCCGACGCGTGTCGAATCGCGGCGCCCAGGCGTGTATATCGATCGGCGTCGAGCCCCGCAATCCGGCGGCGAATCTCCGGGCTGAAGGCCTCGGCAAAGCGCTTGACGGCCACCAGGGAGACATGCGCGGGCCCCTCGCCGGAGAACGCCAGAATGGCGTATCGATCGCCGACCGCCTCCAGCGCTTCGCAGACGACCAGCAGCGCTTCCTTTTCGACGTCCACGATTCGGCGGTCTCCTGCAACCCAACCGTCCGTCGATGCGCTGACATCGACGAGCAGCGCGATGGCGATCCGTCGCCGCGCGGGGCGCGAGGCCATGTAGAGACGATCCTCGACCACGCTGCCGGCGCGCACGTCGGCGACCGCCGTCACGCAGGCTGCGATGTCCAGTTCGCAGCCGTCCGGTTGTCGTCCCACGTCGATCCGCCGGGGCCGCAAACGGCCGAACACCGCCTTCACATGGTGAATGAGCCGCCGGTGTCGTTCGCGCGCGGCCTCGACCCATGCGTCGTCGCCACCGACCGCGCTGATTTCGTGGACGACCGCGCCGGGCTCGACGTACGCGCCCAGCCGGTAGTCCCATTCGGGATATCTGATCCCGGTCACCGATCGTTGTGCGGAGGCGCCCCCTCCGGTCGAGAGGCACTCGTCTCCGGCCCTGAGAATCTCCCGTGGCTCTGCCGGCGTTCGGATGACGCGCGCCTCCGGAAGCTCCGACAGCGAGTCACCGAGCGCCTCCGGGTCGGCGTTCTTTTCCCGATCGACCGGACGCTGCAGACCAAACGGGTCTTCGATACTTTCCTGGGGCTCATCGGCGCGGATGATCCACGTCCCCGTGCCAGCGTCCTCTTCGTCGTCGGCAGCCTCGCGGACGCGCGGACGTCGGCGCATCTCGGCCACACGTGGCGAAGATCGGCGGACAGAGGTCTCTGGATCATGGTCGCCGGCAGGCCTGCCCGGCACGGCACGGGGTGGTCGAACCGGGTATCCCCAGTACCACACCGGTGGCAAGGCGCGATAGCGACCAGCCGTTTCCGTTGCTTGGGCTCTGGCCCAGCGCAGCATCCCTTCAGGAGCGGCGTCGAGCGGGACGTCGTGCGAGCCGTCATCGCGAAGAATTCCGCGCACCAGGCGCTCGACCATCTGCTCTTTCGGCGTCAGCAGACGCATATCTGGCCGGGTGGCCAGCGCCTCGCATCGTGCGGCTTCCAGCCTGGGGACGATCCCAGGCGCCTCGATCGTGATCCACCGATCGACGACGGCTGCCTCGGCGGCGAGGAATCGATCGCGGATCTCCTCGGTGTCCGCCGACATCGCCAGCGGAGCACTGCCGCGCAGAAGCCGTGCGGTCTGCTGCAGTGCGAGCAGGCGATACATTTCGAGCGCGGGATCGACCCCCTCGCGGGCGGGAAGCGCGGCCGGCAGATACAGGCGCCTTCCGTCGGTGCCGGGCATGGCGTCGGGCCGACGCGCGGAGGCCGGTCCTCGGCGCGTGAGCATCGCCAGCCAGCTCCGGGGCGCGGGGGACTCCGCCTCGGCGATCCGGACGTGCGTGCCGGCGAACGCACTCGCGAACAGTTCGAGACGCCAACGCGCGTCACGGAGCGGGACGACTGCGTCTGGGATCTCTACCCTGTAGCGACGCCAGATCGTACGCGCAAATCGAGTCGCGACGTAAGCGCCTTCGACGATCAGCTCTTCGGGTTCGGCCATGCGCGAGGATCTTTGCTCTGCGGCCGGCCTGGGCCGGTTGCCACGCGGCGGCTACAATGTGGACGTCACGAGATCATGCATGGCGTTGAACAGGTCCGGGTCGTCGGTCAGCGGACCGAGCAGCGCCGCGCGGCACGCCGGCCGCAACGCGATGCCCCCGGCGACCAGCCTTGCGGTTGCGACGATCAGACGCGTACTGGGCACTTCCGCCAACCCTCGATCGCCCAGCGTCCGAAGCCGGTTGGTCAGCGTGACGAGCGCGATCGCGGTGGCGCGGTCCACGCCCCCCTCGTGCTCTACGATCGCGGCTTCCATGGCAGCCGGCGGGAAGCTGAACTCGAGGGCGACAAAACGCTGCCGAGTGCTCGGCTTCAGATCCTTCAGCCCGAACTGGTACCCGGGGTTGTACGACACGACGAGCTGAAATCCAGGCGCCGCGTCAACCAGCTCCCCGGTCTTCTCCAATGGAAGGACCCGGCGGTCGTCGGTCAGCGGATGGATCACGACGATGGTGTCGGAGCGCGCCTCGATGATCTCGTCGAGGTAGCAAATCGCGCCAAGCCGTGCCGCGCGGGTCAAGGGCCCGTCGAGCCAGACCGTGTCGCTTCCCCGAATCAGGTAGCGTCCGGTCAGATCGCTGGCGGACAGATCGTCGTGACAGGCGATCGTGACGAGCGGCCGGCCAAGGCGCCAGGCCATGTGCTCGACAAAACGAGTCTTGCCGCAGCCTGTAGGGCCTTTGAGCATCACAGGGAGCTGGCGTTCGTGACATCGTTCGAAGACGTCGATCTCGTCGCCGACCGCCAGGTAATACGGCTCGTCCGCCGGCGGATAGCGCACGCCGTCGTGCGGTCCGGGGGCGGCGGCGGCCGGAAACTCGTGCGCCGTACCGTAACGGGCGGATGGCGGGCTCATACAGGCGTGGCCTTGACCGGCGAGACCACCGGGCGCACGAGGCGGCCTTGCCGTGGCGCGAGGAAAAAGAAGTCCCACAAGAACAGCGCCACACCAGTGGCGAAGACAATGCCTGTCGCCACGAGCATCAGGAAGTGCACCTGGATCTTCGACTGCGTCTCGAGATAGCCGAAGCCCAGGATACGTTCCAGGTAGGTCTGCGTGATGCCGGCCGCGGCAAACGCCATCGTCATCCCGAACATGCCCCCCACCTGGAGCCAGAACGCCCAGAGACCCGTCTTCGATTCGCGTTCGGACTCGGCGTGTCCCGTCATGGACGGCAGCGCGTACGAGATCACGGCCAGGACGATCATCACGTAGGCCCCGAAGAACGCGGCGTGGCCGTGCATCGCGGTGATGAGCGTGCCGTGCGTCCACCGGTTGACGGCCGGCCAGGTGTGCGCGAGACCGAGGACGCCCGCGCCGAGCATCGAGAAGATTGCGCTTCCGAGCGTCCAGTGCAGCGCGAGCGTGTTCGGGTGCGACAGGCCGGACCGGCGAATCGCCATGTAGGCGTACACCGACATGCCCAGGAAGACGAGCGGCTCCAGCGCTGAAAAGAAGCCGCCGATGGGCAGCCAGTAACTCGGGACGCCGATGAAATAGTAGTGGTGCGCCGTGCCGAGCAAGCCCGAGATGAACGTCAATCCGACGATGACGTAGAGCCACTTTTCCATCACTTCGCGGTCGACACCCGAGAGTCGCATCAGCAGGTACGCCAGCAGCGCCCCCTGGATCATCTCCCACACGCCTTCCACCCACAGGCACCTGGCCAATCACCGGCGCCATGATCTCGAACGCGACCTGCACGTTGTTGCCACGCAAGGCAATGAGCACGGCGCCGGTGTTCTGGAACGGCACGTTGAGGACGTCGATGCCGGCCAGGGACTTGAACAGTTCCGCCGACAGG
>JANNHC010000028.1:0-4846 GCA_031404215.1 Acidobacteriota bacterium | reverse complement strand
ACAGACGCGACCGATCCCGTGGGGTAGATGTCCGCCGGCAGGTTCAGCACCATTGTCGAAAAGGCTGCGTACGCCAGCGTGGACATCGCGAAACAGGCCACAAGCCAGAAGAACGAGGTCGTGAAGACCGTGGGAATGAGCAGGGTCATCCCCAGCCCGGAGATCACCACGACCAGCTTGCGCGCCGCGCCGACGGACCAGCCGCGACCGATGAGCCAGCTCGAGAGCCCGCCGCCCGCGAAGTTGCCGACGTCGGCGGCAAGGAACGGGATCCAGAACGCGAGCAGGCTCTCTTCGAGCCTGTGGCCTTTTGCGACCAGGTAGATCGCGAACCAGTCCGTGATGAAAAACCAGACCGGGTCGGTCAGTGTCTTCCCGATAATGATGCCCCATGTCTGTGGCAGCGCGAGCAGCGTGCGGGAGCTCAATCGGGCGGCTGGTTCGTTGGCGTTGCGAGGGCGCGCGTCGGCACGCTCAGCCAGGATGTACGCGCGTTCCTGCGGTGAGAGCCGCGGATGGCTTTCGGGGCTGTGATAGAGCCACCGGAACAGGATGAGCCACCCGAAGCCCAACACACCCGTGACGACGAAGGCGGGCCGCCAGCCTCCGAATGCGTGATAGACCCCAAGCACCAGCAATGGCGCGATGGCGCCTCCGATCGAGGAGCCACTGTCGTAGAGCGCCACGGCCCAGCCGCTTTCACGCTTCGGGAACCACTCGGATACCGCCTTGGTCGCGCCAGGCCAGTTGGCCGATTCGCCGAGCCCCAGGAGAAAGCGGAACCCGGCGAAGCTGCGGAAGCCGGTCGCCAGGGAGGTGAGTATCGCGGCGGTTGAATAGAATGCGACCGCGAGACTCAGCCCGCGGCGCGTGCCGACCCGGTCGAGGAAACGTCCTGAGGCCGTCTGCCCGATCGAATACGCAACGCGAAACGCGATAATGAGCAGCGCAAAGTCGGCGTTGCTCCAGTGGTATTCCGTTTTGATGTACGGCGCGAGCACGCTGAGCGTCTGTCGATCGAGGTAATTGATGACCGTCGAGAGAAAGAGGAGCCCGCCGATATACCAGCGTAGATGCGGAATGAACGCCCGGCTTGTGCGGACGGACCCGGAAGGGGGTTGCACCTGCATGTCACATCCTGAGTGGAAAACTCTCGCCGGCAGGGGAGTCCAGCATAGGATGCCGTTGACATCACCGTCCGCCTGGCTTCATATACGACTGTCCGAACCTGTTTCCGGAAGGAGCTTTCATTATGCTGCGTTGGGTACCGATCCTGATCATCGCGGCCTGCTTGACCTCCGCAGGCCAAACGCGTGAGCCACAATCGCAGTCGTCCCGTCCGGAATTCCGCCCTGCTCCCGAAGTGCCCGCCCTGCCCAAGGCCTTGATGACGCTCCCGCGAACCGCGATCGGCCGGGCCAGGTTTCCCGCGATTGACTTTCACTTCCACGGTCGCGAGCTCAGGACGGCCGAAGATTATCAAAAGTTGATCAAGGTGATGGACGAGACCGGCGTGGGGGTCATCAGCAACATGGATGGCGGATTCGGATCGGACTTTGACCGCAGCATGAAGGTCGGAGAGCCCGTTCGCGATCGGATCCTTCAGTTCGCCAGGCTCAACTTCGAGGGAATCAACGACACTGGGTGGCCGGCCAGGACGGCTTCGGAGCTTGAGCGCGATTTCCTCGCAGGCGCGGCGGGACTGAAGATCAACAAGGTCCTCGGGCTCGACCTGAAGAACACCGACGGCACCTATATCCAGGCCGACGACAAACGGTTCGATCCGGTCTGGGAAATGTGCGCGAAGCACAACAAGCCGGTCATGATCCACATCAGCGATTCGTACGGCCGCTTCCTCCCCATCGGGCCGGAGAACGAGCGCTATGAAGCCGGACTCTGGCGAAGCAGCCCCGAGGGCAATTACTACAAGACCGGTCAGCCGGGCAACGACGTGATCGAAAAGGCCCGCGAGAACATGCACGCCAGGCATCCGAAGACGCGCTTCGTGAACGCACACATGGCGATGTTGTACTACGACATGGACAAGGTCGCGGCGCTGCTCGACAAGTATCCCAACGCGGATGTCGAGATGTCTGCGGCTTTTCAGGACCTCGGCCGTGCTCCCCTGCTGATCCGCCGGTTCGTTCTCAAGTATCAGGATCGCATCCTGTTCGGCTCGGACGGCAGTCCGAACCGTGGGGTCGAGGAGTTCTGGGTACCTCACTGGCGGTTTCTCGAGACGTATGACGAACACTTCGATCATCCGGCACAGATTCGCTCGGCCACGGGCGCCCCGCTGCATGGCCGCTGGAGAATCTCCGGCATCGGACTCCCGGACGAGGTGCTCCGGAAGGTCTACTATGCCAACGCTTTGCGCTACCTGCCGTCGGCTCGCGCGTCAATTGAGAGGCAGCTCGCTGCCCGCAGGTAACAGGGGCCTTATCTGGACATGAGGAATCACAGGACGATCTACGCGGTTGCCGCCGCGGTGTTGACAATCACGGTCGCGACGCTGGCGCAGTCCCCCTCGCCGGCGGGTTTGCCGGTCACGTATGAACGGCTGCTGAACGCGACGAAGGAGCCTGGGAACTGGCTCATGTACGGCGGCGATTATCGCAGTCATCACTACAGCAGCCTGAACCAGATCACGTCCGGGAACGTGCACCGGCTACGCGCCAAGTGGATCTACCAGATGCATCGGCAGAAGGTCGAAACGACGCCGATCGTGGTCGACGGCGTGATGTACGTCACGCGTCCGCCGAGCGACGTCATTGCCCTGGACGCGGAGACCGGCCGCTCGCTGTGGACGTTCGAACACAAACTGGCCGGCACGGTCTACGTGTGCTGCGGAGAGGTGAATCGTGGTGTGGCCATCCTTGGCGGCACGCTGTTCCTCACGACGCTCGATGCAAAGTTGGTCGCGCTCGATGCCCGTTCGGGTCGAGTACTGTGGAAACGCGATCTCGCGGATCCCGCTCTGAACTACACCGCGACGGGGGCGCCGCTGGCCGTCAAGGACAAGGTGATTGTCGGCATTGCGGGCGCCGAAGGAGGCATTCGAGGATTTCTGGACGCCTACGACGCGAAAACAGGCCGGCGGGCCTGGCGCCTGTGGACCGTTCCGGCGCCTGGCGAACTTGGTTCGGAGACGTGGACAGGAGACTCGTGGCGCCACGGCGGAGCCTCCACATGGCTGACGGGTTCTTTCGACCCGGAGTTGAACCTGGTGTATTGGGGCACGGGGAACCCGGGCCCCGACTACAACGGCGACGTGCGTCCTGGCGACAACCTGTACTCCTGCTCGCTGCTCGCGCTCGATCCAGACACCGGGAAATTGAAATGGCACTTTCAGTTCACGCCGCACGACACGCGCGACTGGGACGCGACGCAAGTGCCGGTCCTGCTCGATTCGACCGTGGAAGGGCGTCCTCGCAAACTGGTGGTGATGCCGAGCCGCAACGGCTTCTACTATGCTCTCGACCGGCAGACCGGGGAGTTCCTCTTTGCCAAGCCCTTCGTGAGACAGACCTGGGCGAAGGAGATCGACAAGAAGGGACGGCCGATCCTCAATCCCGGGCAGGAACCGACGACGGAGGGCAACGAGTCGATCTGGCCCGGCGTTGACGGCGGTCACAACTGGATGTCGCCCAGCTATAATCCGGCCACGAAGCTGCTGTACTTTTCGGCGCGCGAGGAGCGCCGCCGCTTCTTCAAGACCGACGCACCCGAATTTCAGCCCGGCGCCGCGTTCTTTGGAGGTGGAGGCGGAGGCGGAGCCCGCTTCAGGCCTGAAGAGAGCTGGGGGAAACTGATCGCGATGATTCCGGAGACCGGTGAAGTCCGGTGGGAGCACCCGATCCTGGCGCCGCCGTGGGCAGGCGTCCTTTCCACGGCGGGAAACCTCGTATTTTCGGCCACCCCGAGCGGCAACTTCTACGCGCTCGACGCGCGCACCGGTCAGGAGCTGTGGCGGTTCAACGGCGGAGACCGCGTCTTTGCCAGCCCCATCACGTTTCTGAGCCGGAGCAAGCAGGTCATCACGATCCCCATTGGCGACGTGTTGATCGCGTTTGGACTCGATTGATGCGTAACATCCTGCTGATTGCGTGCTGTTGGGTAGCGTGCGTGTTGTCGGCGCCGGCGCAGAACGCCGCGCGGTCGTCGCGCCCGCTCCCCGCGAACCTGCCTGAGACCAACCCGTATGCATCGCCGGCGGATGCCGCGATCGGGCGCCGGTTGTTTGAGGGACGGTGTGGGCATTGTCATGGGCAGACCGGGGAAGGTGGGCGCGGCGCTGTCCTCAATACCGGTCGCTTCCGATACGGCGGCTCGGATCGCGAACTGTTCATGACCATCCGGAACGGTATCCCCAACACGGAGATGTCGGGCGCATTCAATCTTCCGGAAAAGGAAGTCTGGCGCATCGTGGGCTACGTGCAGGAGTTGGGGCGTCAGGGCGCGCTCGAACCGAGCCGGGGCGACGCGACGGCTGGCGCGATCGTGTACCAGAAGAACGGTTGCGCGACATGCCATAGCATGAACGGGGAGGGCGCCTTCCTTGGACCGGACCTGACCGACATCGGCGCGAAGCGCGCCGTGCGGCATTTGCGCGAATCGATCGTCGAGCCGAATGCCGACATCCCGCTCGACTATCGGCCGGTCTCGGTGGTCGATCGCAAGGGGAACAGCATCAGCGGAATTCACCTGAATGAAGACGAATACTCGGTGCACCTGCGGGACGTGAGCGGCAACCTCCGTTCGTTCATGAAGAGCGAGATTGCGGGGATGACGCTCCCGAGGCAATCGGTCATGCCCGCCTATGCCGCGTTGCCGGCGGTCGAACTGG
>JANNHC010000027.1:0-3272 GCA_031404215.1 Acidobacteriota bacterium | reverse complement strand
CCTCGGCCGCGGTCAAAAGCTCGCCATTGCTGAGCGTGTCCCAGCCCTTGGCTTGCGCCGTGTGGACGGTGTGCCCGGACAACACACGGGCCAGTCCTTTCGGCGTGCCGTGGTCAAAGAGGATGAGCACCGGTCGGGACGGGGTCCGCGCGAAGGCTCTCAGCCACGAAATCCAATACGGCCATCACCTGCTCACGCGTCACAACTCCCGTGCTCCCGCTTCTCAAGGCCGATGTTCCGGATGCAGCTGGTGAAACCGTGAGCAGAACGAGCGCCGCCTCGACCCGTCCGGGCGTAACGCGATCGTCTCGGACCCGATCGTCAACGGCGAGGATAGAACGACACCGCGCAACTGCTCGGCGAGCAGATGGAACGTGGCCGGTGCCAGCAGGTCGTTCGGTCATTGGGATTCACGGACCCCGTGGAGCAGATCTCCCTGCGAATCCACCTCATTTATCGCCACGACCGAACGCGATGATGTTCGGCCCGCTCGCGACAGCGACGTATTGCGTGTTGTCGAACATGTACGTCATGGGCGATGCCTTCCAGAGCTGGTTGGTCTGAAAGCTCCACAGTGGCGTGCCGGTCGTCGCGTCGGCGGCCATCAACGCGCCGCTGTCCTCGCCGAAGATGACCACGCCGCCGGCCGTACTCAGCACGCCGCCCCATGAATCGACGGTTCCAGTCTGCGGCAATTCCCAGACGACTTTGCCCGTGTGGATGTCCAACGCTCGCAGGATTCGCCGGGCAGGCTCCGGTGCCGGGCCGAACGACCCTCCCATGAAGCCATTTCCAGCTTCCCATTCCATGTTGGTCCTGGTGAACATGCCGCATTTGTCGTTGGTCTGCGCGTAATACAAGCCGGTCACCGGATTGAACGACGTCGAATACCAGTTCGATGCACCATCGAGCGATGGACAGATTCGTTTGCCCTCGAGCGACGGCTCCATGTTGGGAACGACGATCGGACGGCCCTCGGGCGTGAGACCGGAGGCCCACGTCACGTTCTTGACGTACTGCGTTCCCAGAAGAAATTTGCCATTCGTGCGATCGAGCACGTAGAAGAAACCGTTTCGGTTGGCTTGCACCAGGAGCTTGCGCGGCCGTCCTTGCCAATTCCTGTCGACCAACGCGGGAGGCTCCTGCGCGTCATAGTCCCAGACGTCGTGCGGCGTGAACTGGAAATGCCACTTGAGCCGGCCCGTCCTCGGATCCAGCGCGATGATTGAATCCGAATACAAGTTGTCGCCGAGCCGGTCGTCGCCGATCATGTCCGGACCTGGATTGCCGACCGGCCAATAGAGAGTCTCGAGCTCTGGATCGTAGGATCCGGTCATCCAGGTCGCTGCGCCGGGGTGATCGATCGCCTTCCCCTGCCAGGTTTCTGACCCCGGCTCTCCCGGCCGTGGAACCGTCCAGAAGCGCCAGATTTCCTTGCCGGTCGATCGATCGTACGCAGCCAGAAACCCGCGCACGCCGTCGTCGCCCCCCGAAATGCCCGAGATCACCAGGTTCCCCACGACGAGTGGCGCGCCTGTTCCGTAGTAGTTCTGGTGCCAGTCGGCCATCTCGGTCTCCCAGACGAGCGCGCCGGTGAACCGGTTGAGCGCGATGAGATGCGCGTGATCGGTGATCATGAACACGCGGTCGCCCGCGACCGCCACGCCCCGGTTGGCGCCGCCGGCGGAGACGCCGATGAGGCCCTTGGTTCGCAGCCGCTGGTAGTGCCAGATCTCGCGGCCGCTGCCCGCGTCGAGCGCGTAGCACTCGTTCGCGCTCGTGACGTACATGACGCCTTCCACCACAACCGGCGTCACCTGAAGGCTCGAAGTGTTGGGCAGACTGAAGATCCACTTGGGCACGATCCGCGACACGTTGGCCCTGTCGATCTGCGTGAGCCTGCTGAACCGGCTCCCGTTTGTGTGGCCGTCATAGGACGGCCAATCGACTTGTGAGGTCACGGCGCGATAGCGCTCTCCCACTCTTCGCAGCAGGTGGATCCGTCTGTCGTCGCCGAGCAGTTGCAGATCGACCGAACTCTGATTCAGAACCAGCCCTTCGAGGGCGCCGCCGGTAACGAGCTGGAGCTTCGCTCGTGAGGGACCGGAACCGTTGCGCAGCCGGAGTGTTCGGAGGAAGCGAATCAGCTCGGCTGCCTCGGGGGCGGTGACGCCGGGAAAGGCGGGCATGCCGGCGGCGGGAAGGCCGTCACGAACGACGCCAGCCAGGTCCTGATCTGTGCGAAAAGGGAGACGCTTCGCGATGTTCGGTCCGAGTTCACCGCCGTTTCCGTCGGTGCCGTGGCAACCGGCGCAGCGCGTCACGAAAGTTTGTCGTCCGGGGTCCGCGTCCTGCGCCAGCGCAACAGCGGTGACGACGAGGCCATTGCGAATGATGAGGTCTGCCGGTTGCTGCGCGGCCAGACCGGCAACCAGCCCCAACACCACGGTCAGGACAATCGATCGTCCCAGACCCCTCGCACCCTGCGGCGGCGTGTCCATCTTCAGCTCCTTCGATCCCTTGTCAGACGTGCCTGGCTCTCGGTGCCTTGGCGCACGGCACAGTGGCACGTGGACACGGCGCGCATTACGCTCGGCGCCGATTATCGTTGCTGCTGGGCCGCTGTCAAGCGGACCCCGCAGTTGTGGGGACGCCGCCGTCCGAGGGCCTCGATCGCGAAGCGCGAGGCTACTTCACGAGGAGCGGGTGTTGGGTTGAGGATGCTTCGTAGGGGCTGATGCTCTGGGACGGTCAGACGAACCTGCGATCCTCGAACATGGCGAGTCCAGTGCGCTGGAACCCGTCGACGCGTGTCGGGGACATCTCGAAATGAGCGTTGACAATGTCTGACGTGCACATTGACACGCCATAGTGCGTATGATAGTCGTTCCGGCAGATCAAGCGTTGATCTCGTCTGCGATGCTTCGACGTTCCGATCGGCGATGCGTTCGCGTGACAGGAACCATTGCCGAACGTGACGGGCGCCCCAGTGCCCGGTGCCGCCGTGAGCATCAAGGAACGAGGCCACGGGCCTGGAACTGACTACGGCGACCGACGGACAAAGCCGATGTCAGTGTCGACCTGAAGCGCACCCGTTCAAAGGGAAACAGGGGTAGCACACCATGAAGAAGGCGGCCCACCACGCGCTGCTCGGCGTGCTCCCTGATCGCGCAGGTATTGATGAGGATGACATCCGCAAAATCTGGCTCGGTCACCGATTCGTAGCCCGCCTCGATCAGCTTTCCGAGCATCAGCTCACTGTCGCTGACATT
>JANNHC010000026.1:0-25535 GCA_031404215.1 Acidobacteriota bacterium | reverse complement strand
TGCCGCGCGCAGCATCGCGCACGGAGCGGCCTCGGCGGTCTCCGAGAGAATCACAGCCGACGCCGCGGTCGTCCGGAGCGCCGCCACGTACTTGGGGTTTGTGAAAAACGTCAGATCGCCGGGGCCGGCATCCTCAATCCGAGTCACGCGGCTGACATCGATATCCCCGTCTCCCTCGAGACGGCATTCGAGACGCTCGGCAATCTCCCGCAGCTTCAAGGGGGAAGTATATGTCAGGGGAACGGAGGGCCGGGGGGCCACGGGGTTCTACGATGAAGGAATCGCTGTGCGCGCGAAGAATTTCACCAGGTGCTCGAGTTTCAGGGCGGCGGCAATGTCGTGCACTCGACGGTCGCGCTCGTCCGAGTCCAGATCGATGGCTCGACGCAGTTCCGCGAGCGGGGTGCTTTGCTCGCTGGTCCACTTGACGACGTGCAGGCCCTGCCGGGCGCCACGCAACGAGAAGTAGTGCCCGACCATGCGAAACACAAAATAGTAGGCGACGATGTTGGGGCCCGGGACGAGAAACAGGAGACCGGAGCCCACGAATCCAACCGAATCGATGGTCAGCCAGAATCGATGTTTATCGAAATCACGTCCGAGCTGGCGCCGCAGCAGGGCGGTCGCCCGGCGTTCTTCGAGATCGGACGGGAAAAAGAGGCAGGCTTCACTTTGGCGCCGGAGGTGCCACAGGAGGCGCTGCTCCGCGATACTCTCGGCGACCCACCGGAGAATCCACGCCTTGGCGCGTCCGAACATGCCGCGCGGTTCGTGCTCGGCATGGCCTCGGCGCCGCTCCCGTTCCGCTTCCGCGAGCATCGTGGAGAACCGCTGCTTCAGCCGATGAAAGAACCCGTTGCTGGGCGCTTCCGTGGCGGGCTCGTCGGGCTCGTCCGGCACTTCGCAATAGAGCTCGTAATGCTCATTGCCAATCGGCACCAGGTACACGTCCATACACCCTCGTGGGCTCCGCGCCGGCGGCAGCACAGCCCTATTCCGTACCTCTCGTGGAGCCTGGTGTCGCTTTGGGCATTCGCGTCGGCGTCAGACGCGCCGTCCGCTCAAGAGCCGCAACACGACAACCACGAGTGCGATGACGAGGAGAACGTGAATCAAGCCACCAGCCACGTGCATCGTGAAACCAAGAAGCCACAGGATCAGTAACAACACGACTACAGTCCACAGCATGGGTATGCCTCCAACCGCTCTGTGAGCGGCAAGGCTCAGCTGTGCAAGTGAAGTGCCACCCATTCGGGAACCCAGCTCAAGCACGCGGCCTACTGGCGCCGAACCTTTTTGGGCACCCTGGCCATTTCGGGTGGAAGCGAGGGCCGGCCGGCGTCAACCCACGCGGCCGTGATCATCGCGGCGACACCCGCAATTGAATCGGAGAGCCGCTTCTCGAGAATGGGCTTCACCCTGCCGAAGAACTGGTCGAAATACGCGTCGTCGTACACCTCACGCCCAGCGACAGCGGCCTTGTCGGCGTCGAGCACCGGCTGAACCAGCGCGAAACTTGCGGTCAGCGTGCTGAACATGAACTCGCGCGGAGCCCCGATCGAGGCAGGCAATTTCGGCGACAGCTGAAGCTTCGACTGATAGCGCTCGAACAGGTCGGATTCGAAGCGTGAATGAATTCCCCACTGCCCTGTCAGCTGGCCGTCGTAGTTGAGCGCGGCATGGAAAGGCTGATGGGCGTCGGCCGCGTAGTGCGACATCACGGAGGCAAACAGCCGGATGTTTTCACGCGCGTAAGGCGCCTTCTGCGTGAAGGCCTCCACGAGCTTCGCGTAGATCTCCTGGGATCGCCACGGCAGCGTCCCGTTCTTCTGCACGAACTCGACGCCGTATCGCTTCACCGCATCAGCGTAATCGTGGGGCAGATCCTTGAACGGATATGGACCGTAGGCATCCATATCCACGAAGTGCCGCGGCGGCTCCTCGAGCCAGCCCACGGTCCGCCAGAGATCCGGATCGCCCGAGTGCTCGACGAGAGGGGCCTGGAATTTCAGGAAGAACGGCCTGATCTCAATCGGCAGCAGCGGAATGGCGCGTGCCACGATGAACTTATGCACGTCCATCCCCCATGCGGAGGCGGGTCGCGGCGTGGCGACGATCAACACGATCGCCATGGCCAGAATGCTCTGTTTTCGCATCAGCATTACTATACTGCCCGCATCAGCTTTCTGAGCGTGCGCAGGTTGCGGACGTCCCAGGGATCGGCATCGCTTCGCCGGCGGCTGTCGAGCGTGTCCATCTTCGGCGTTTCGAGCAGCATCGGCAGCGCGCTGAAGCGGGGATCGTTCAACAGCCGCCGGAACGGCTCGAGGCCGAGGCAGCCCTTTCCGATATGTTCGTGCCGATCGACGCGACTGCCGCACGGCTTCTTCGAGTCATTCAAGTGAAACGCCTGGATGCGTTCGAGTCCGACGAGCCGTTCGAACTCGTCGAACGTGTCGGCATATCCGCGCTCGGTACAGAGGTCGTAGCCGGCCGCCAGCAGGTGGCACGTATCCAGGCAGATCCCGATTCGCGGCGATCCATCGAGGTAATCGAGGATCGTTGCGAGGTGCTCAAAGCGATGTCCGAGGTTCGTGCCCTGCCCGGCGGTATGCTCGAGAAGCACCTTCGTCCGGGCGTGAGGACGCGCCTTCAGCACGTCCCGCAGGGCGTCGGCAATGAGCCCCAGCCCCCCGGCCTCCGTGCCGGTGGTATAGGACCCCGGATGCATCACGAGGCCGTCCAGGCCCAGGACGTCGGCGCGATCGAGTTCCTCGCCCAACGCCGCCATCGACTGGGCGCGCAGCGACGGGGTCGCCGCCGCGAGGTTAATCAGGTAGCTGTTGTGGGCGACAACCGGACGGATTCCGGTTGTTTCGACCTTCAGCCGAAAGTGCGCGATCTCGTCGGGCGGAAGCTGCCGGGCGCGCCACTGTCCCGCGGACTTCGTGAAGATCTGCAGCGCGTCGCATCGCGACGCTTTCGCGCGATCGACCGCGCGCGGTAATCCGCCCGCAATCGAGAGGTGTGCTCCGAGACGTGGCATGGGAAGGTGTCCAACAGAACTGTGTCTGCGTTGTCAGTCGCCAAAGACCTCGGCATCAAAGCGAAAGATACGGGCGCCGTGCTGCCACGCGTCCGGCGCCAGTCCGGCCTTCACACAGGTCTGGCGCAGGAACTGCTCGGTGGTCCATTCCCATTCCGTCGCGACCTGCGGCAGGAGCAGGCCGCGGCTGGCGCCCTGTTCGGCCACGAGGCCGTGACGTCCGAGTGTGATCGCGTGCACGTCTCCCGGATCGATCGCTTCCAGAGGGCCGAGTACGGATACTTCAATTGAAATTTCTGGGAGTTCCTCCCGGGCCACGGGGGGAAACCTCGGATCCTCGCTCGCGGCATCGGCGGCGCATCGCGCGACTTCTGTGGCAAGACCCCGCCGGCACTCCAGCGTGCCGAGGCACCCGCGAAGGTCCCCGCGCCGCTTGAGGCTCACGAAAGCGCCCGACGCGTCCGGCAACGCCATGTCGAGCGACAACGATTCAGGCGATCCGGTCACGTGCGCGCGGACCGATCGGCGGGCGAGATCCAGGAGCGCCTGCTTCTGAAGATCAGTGAGCATCGGTGAACGTTCCGAACGCGGCTGCCAGATAGCCGACGACCCCGTCGTAATCGCCGGAGACCTCACCGGAATGCGCGTACTTCAGGACACGGCCGTCGGCCGCACCCATCGCGCGCGCCGCCTGCATGACGGCAATCGCGGCTCCGCCGCCGCAGGCGACGTACCGCCCTCGTTCGTGCTCCGGATACTGCTCGAACAGATCGAGGAGCGCGTCCGGGTCGAACGCGGTGACGCACCGCTGCACGCGGGCATCGAGCGTCGCGGCGGTTGCCGCGTCGAAATAATGGGACAGATCGGTGCTCGCGATGAGCAGCGCGTGGCGCCCCGTGAACGCCTGGACGATCGCCTGGGCGAGTGCGTCGATCGTCTCGCGGCTCTGCACTCCGATGAGGACCGGCACGATCGGCACGTCCGGATGGACGCGCCGTAGGAACGGCAGCTGCATTTCCAGCGAGTGTTCGCGCCGGTGCGCGGACGGCAGCACATGGACAATCGGCGATGCCGCAAGCGCCGCCGCGCCGGCTTCGTCAACCCGTGCCGGACCCAGCGGGGTCTCGAACGCACCCTCCGGCCAGATCGCCGCCCCCTCGAACGCGACGAAATGCGACGGCCCCACGAGGACCGCGACCTCGAAGTCCTCCCGCGCTGACGCCTTGTACGCGCAGGCGCCCACGCCGCCAGAAAACATCATCCCCGCGTGGGGCGCAATGATCGCATGGAGCGATCCCGCCGGTCCGCTCGCGGCCGCGTCCAGATAGCCGTCCACCTCTCGCGCGAGCGCACCCGCGCTCCCCGGATACCACGTGCCCGCAACCGCGGCCGGTCGAATCGACATGTCCGTGTTCTTTGCAGTCAACAGGGCCTCGCCGGTCGCGAGCCGCAAGCCAGCATGGAGCCGCCAGCCGCCGCGATTATGGTGATAGCATCCCGTCAATGACCGACAGCTTTTCTCGCAGCGATGTCGAGCGCGTCGCGCGTCTCGCGCGGCTCGAGTTGAACACCGAAGAAAAGGACCTGTTCGCCCGCCAGCTCGCGGGGATCCTTGCGTACGCCGAACAGATTCAGCGCGTTCACACGGACGGAATCGAGCCGACATCGCACGCGGGAGACGCGGCGGCCCTGCGCGACGACGAGGTGCGGCCGTCGTTGCCGCGCGAGGCGTCGCTCTCCCAGGCGCCGGACGGCGACCCCGCCGCCGGCCTCTTCAAAGTACCACGGGTGCTGGGCTGATGGACATGCCGATTCGCGCCCGCGACATCCGCGACGGCGTGGCCCGGCGGGACCTCTCCGCGGTTGAGGTCTGCCGAGCCGCGCTCGATCGGATCGCGTCCCTGAACCCGCCGCTGAACGCATTTCTCACGACCGCGGACGAGCGCGCGCTCGCCCGCGCCACCGAACTCGACGCCCGCCGCGACGTCCAGGACCTTCCGCTCCTCGGCGTCCCTGTCGCGCTCAAAGACAACCTGTGCACGCGAGGTATCCCGACGACGGCCTCGTCCCGGATCCTCGAGGGTTACACGCCGCCGTACGACGCGACGGTTGTCGAGCGGCTGGAGGCGGCTGGCGCGGTCATCGTGGGAAAAACAAACTGCGATGAGTTCGCCATGGGTTCGTCCACGGAGAATTCCGCCTTCGGCCCCGCGCGCAATCCCTGGGCGCTCGATCGGACGCCCGGCGGCTCCAGTGGCGGCTCGGCGGTCGCGGTGGCCGCGGGCATGGTGCCGCTGGCGCTCGGCTCCGATACCGGAGGCTCGATCCGCCAGCCGGCCGCGCTCTGTGGCGTCGTCGGATTCAAGCCCTCGTACGGGCGCGTCTCGCGCTACGGACTCATCGCCTTTGCGTCGTCGCTCGATCAGATCGGCCCGCTTTCGACAAGCGTGGCGGACGCCGCGGTCACGATGGATGTCCTCGCGGGACACGACCCGCGCGACTCGACGTCGTCGGCCGCGGCGGTGCCGGGCTTTGCCAGGGCGCTCGACGAGTCGGAAACGGTCTCCCGGGGCATCCGTGTGGGCGTGCCGCGACACCTGTTCTCAAAAGGTGTTGACGCCGATGTGATGGCCGCGTTCGACGCAGCCATCGGGGTGATGCGCGATCGCGGCGCCGACATTGTTGACGTCGAACTGCCGCACAGCCCGCACGCGATTCCCGTCTACTACATCATCGCGACCGCCGAAGCGAGCGCCAATCTCGCGCGGTACGACGGCGTCCGGTTCGGATACCGGGCGCCCGAGGCGCGCACCCTGGGCGAGATGTACGAACGGACCCGCGGCGCCGGGTTCGGCCGTGAAGTGAAGCGGCGAATCATCCTCGGCACCTACGTGCTCAGTGCCGGATACTACGAGGCGTACTACCGGAAGGCGCAGCAGGTGCGCACGCTTGTGCGGGCCGACTACGAGCGCGCGTTCACCCGCGTGGACGTCATTGCGATGCCGACGAGCCCCTCCGGGGCGTTCGCGCTCGGCGAGCGTACGGACGATCCCGTGCAGATGTATCTCTCGGACGTCTTCACGGTGGGCGCCAACCTGGCGGGACTTCCCTCGGTGAGCGTTCCGTGCGGCTTCACGCAAGGACGGTTGCCGATCGGCCTGCAGTTCACCGGCCGGGCGATGGAGGATGCCTCGGTGCTGCGCATTGCCGATGTGTACGAGCGCGCCACATCATGGTCGAGCGAACGCCCGCCGGTTCCAGCCCCATCGGCGTCGCGCTGACGCGCGTGCCCGATCTCCCGCGGTGGATCGATACGCGCGGCATGCTGCTCTCGGGGCGCGCGGCGCGCACGCTGATTCGACACATGCGGGGGACCGGCCGGGCGCCGGTCTGGGGCGCACTCGAAACCAACAGCGGCTCGCGGGCCCTCGCGGCGCGCCTGGGGTTCCTCGAGGCCGGAGGCGTCGCGGTCTTTACCGAGACGTGATCCGCGCACGCCACACGTCGTACGACGGCGCGTCGAACTCGTTGGCGCGAAGAGGCGTCACCGCGGCGTATCCGTGTTCGGTCGCCCGGACGTCGGTGCCTTCCGGTCCGCCGGTGGGTTCCTTCCAGATGCTCCAGAAGAAGCGCCGGCCAGAGGGCGATCGGTGCTCCTCGAACCGCTCCTCGCCAGACTGCGCGCTCTGGCGCGTCACCTGCAAACCTTTGATCGCCGCCGCGGCGCCCGGCGGAATATTGACGTTGAGGAACACGCCGGGCTCGAGCCCGTGCTGCCTCACCAGCTCGGCCACCTGTCGGACCAGCTCCGCGCCCGGCGCGTAGTTCGTTTCTTCCACCGACAGGGACGACGCGATCGAAGGAATGCCCATCAGCGCGGCTTCGCGCGCGGCTCCGACGGTGCCTGACACATAGGTCACCATCCCGAGGTTGTACCCGCGATTGATTCCCGACACGACGAGATCGGGCCGATCGGTCATCAGGGCACGCACGCCGACCTTCACGCAGGTGGCCGGCGGCGCGGCGATGGAAAACGCCCGGAGGCCTCCTGGAAGCGTGACGGCGTCGACGAAGATCGGGTCCGACGTCACGATCGCGTGCCCTTTTCCGCTCTGGTTCTCGGCCGGCGCGGCGATGGTGATCTCACCGAGCGGCTGCAGGGCCTGCGCCAGCGCCAGCAGCCCGGGCGCCCGCACGCCGTCGTCGTTGGTCACGAGGATGCGATAGGGCCGCGGCGTCTGGGCGGCGGGATTGGTCGCCAGCCCCGGAACGCCGGCGCAGACCGCGATGAGACAGAGAAGGATCGATCTGGCGAGGAAGAAACGGCGCGTGTTCATCCGCCGATGCTAGGTCCCGTTCCGGTAATCCGCAAGAGATTTCCCGGGCGGGCGCCCAGCCTCGCGCCGGTGGCATTCGAGACGCGTCCAATCAGCGCGCGACGGCGGTCGAGGGTGTTCTCGATCGGAGGAGCAGCCAAACGACAAAGACTACGAACAGCAGCGGCAGGAGCGGGATCAGCGCGGCTGTCATGGCGTCCAGGCCCGCGATTACCAGCACGGGGACGACCACAAGGAAGACAAGGCCACCAAGAAGCCCTTTCAAGAGCAGCAGCGGCAGCAAGAGGATGTACAAGAGGAGCTTGAGCGGAAGCAGGACCAGCCACAACACCGCTTTGACGGCTGCAAGCACGAGCATCACGACGGCACAGACCGCAACGGCCGCAGCAGCGAGCAGAGCAAGCTCCATCATCGTCAGCCCTCCCGGCGCCCACGAGAAGCACCTAGGCTGACTTACGCGCGGCCGTTTCCAGAAGTTCCGGCGTGCGGAGCTGGTCAACCGTCCCGTGCGGGGCGTTTGACGAGAGATAGGTCTGACGGATACCGGCGGCTTCGTCGATCCCGCGAACCACTCGCGAACGCGGGCCTGCTCTGCGGAGCTTGAGGAGAGTGAACAGGAGACAGAAACCGAGAAAGATGAGCAGGATCGAGAACGTGCTGACCGTAAGACCTTGCAGCGCCGCGAGCGCGGCGTTCACTCCTTGCCGACGCCGCGCGGCGAACCCTCGTAATTGGTCGGAAGGGTGTAATGAATGACGCCGGTGCGGACTTCCTCCATCGCCACCCGCTCCAGCTTGTGATGGCCGTGGGTGACGGTTCCACGCTCGAGCCGCGGCAACGCGCCGCGGCGCAGCTGCTTGGCGCGTTGCGCGGCCACGTCAACAAACAGAAACCGGCTCGTGATGGGGGCCGCACGCTCGCTTTGGACGGCGTCCCCCTCCTCGTGCTTCTCGTGTTTAACCATGACCTCTTAGAATACGCGAAAACGCTTGAAAGCGCCAGCACGAAGACCGGCCGCCCCGTCGTGCCGCTGACTTCCGAACGCAGTTCGGACAAAAGCCAGTCGCCGACGACGACAGGTGCCGGATTCGGCTCTTGCGGCCGGGGGCAATTCGATGCATGTGACGGAATCCACGCACTCCGGCTCGAGCGCGATAGAATGCCGTGGTGGCTCGCATATTCCTTCAACGGCGTGACCCGGACGACGACCTGCGGCGGCTTTTCGATCGGTTGACGACCGCGGACGGCATGGCGGCCGTTGCGGCGGAGTGCACGGCCCCGCTCGACGTGATCGAGACCGCTGACGGGATCGAGGTGCTGATGGATCTCGCGGGCGTCGAGGCAGCCGCCGTGAAGGTCGTCGTGGACGGCAACACGCTCGTCGTCATGGGCCACAAGAAACCATCGGGATGCGAACACCCCCGCGAGGCGGCCTTTCACGTCGCCGAGCGGACGTTCGGACGATTCGCGCGCGGCGTGCGGCTGGCGGGGGCCTTCGACATCGCGCGCGCGGATGCGACGTTGCGCGCGGGGGAACTGCGCGTCACGCTGCCGCGCATCGAGGAACGGCGTGGCCGCGAGCGCCAGATTCCCGTGCGGGCCGACTGACGTGCGGATCTTGTTCATCGGCGACATCTTCGGAAAGCCGGGCCGCGAGATCGCGAGGCGCGCCATTGGCCCAATCGTGGAACAGCGCGACATCGATTTCGTGATCGCGAACGTGGAAAACTCCGCCGCTGGATTCGGCGTCACCGGCGACATCGCCGACACCATCCTCGGCTACGGCGTGGACGTGATGACGTCGGGCAACCACATCTGGGACAAGAAGGAAGTGCTCGACTACATGCCGCGGCAGCCGAAACTGCTGCGGCCGGCGAACTTTCCTCCCGGCGTGCCGGGACGCGGCAGTTACGTCGGGCGCACGCGGACAGGCGAACCCGTCGGCGTCGTCAACCTGATGGGACGGATCTTCATGGCGCCGCTCGACGATCCGTTCGCGGCGGCGTTGCGCGAGTTCGACGCGATGCGATCGAAGACGCGCGTCATCATCGTGGACTTTCACGGTGAAGCCACGTCTGAGAAAGTGGCGATGGGCTGGCATCTGGATGGCCGCGTGACGGCGGTCTTCGGCACGCATACGCACGTGCAGACCGCCGACGAGCGGATCCTGCCGAAGGGGACGGCGTGCCTGACCGACGTGGGCATGACTGGGCCGCACGAGTCGATCATCGGCGTGACGATCGACGCCGCGCTCTCGCGATTCGTGAACGGGATGCCGGCGAAGTTCGAATCCGCGAGCGGCGCGGGGCGCCTCAACGCGGTCATCGTGACCGCCGACCCCGCCACCGGCAAGGCGATCGGGATCGAGCGTCTGAACCTCTCGGCCCAGGAGGTCGAAGCGATCGCGGGCGCCCCGGCGCCGGCACGGTAATCCGATGTCGGATCTTTTTTCGCTTCCCTTCGAAGAGGACAAGAGTCGCCCGGCGGCGCCGCCGCTGCCCGAGCGCCGCGTGCTATCGGTCACGGAACTGACGGCCGCGATCCGCGGGCTGCTCGAAACCGGCTTCGGCGAGGTGTGGGTTGACGGGGAGATCTCGAACTGCCGCGCGTGGAATACCGGGCACGTCTACTTCACGCTGAAAGACGGCGGCGCGCAGATCAAGGCGGTGATGTTCCGATCCACGGTTCGTTACCTCAAGTTCAAGCCCGAGGACGGCCTGCACGTCATCGCGCGCGGACGGCTGGGCGTGTACGACCCCAAGGGGGAATACCAGCTCGTCTGCGAGCATCTCGAACCGCACGGCCTCGGCGCCCTGCAGCTGGCGTTCGACCAGCTCAAGAAGACCCTGCAGGCCGAAGGGCTGTTCGAACAGGCGCGCAAGCGGGCGCTGCCGTCCCTGCCGCGCAAGATCGGCATCGTCACGTCGCTCGACGGCGCCGCGCTGCGCGACATCATCAAGGTGCTCCGGCGGCGCCACCCGAATGCGCATCTCGTCATCCGCCCGACCCGGGTGCAAGGAGAAGGCGCCGCGGCCGACATCGCGGCGGCGCTGCGCGCCATCGTGAAGGTCGCCGGCGTGGACGTCGTGATCGTCGGGCGCGGCGGCGGCTCGATCGAAGATCTGCAGGCGTTCAACCAGGAGCCGGTGGCGCGCGCCATCGCGGCCTCCCCGGTCCCCGTCATCTCGGCGGTGGGCCACGAAGCGGACGTGACGATTGCGGACTTCGTCGCGGATCTGCGGGCGCCGACGCCCTCGGCTGCGGCGGAAATGGTCGTGACGGCCAAGGATGAGTTCAGCGCGCGCGTCACGCGCTTGTCCCAGCGGCTCCGTGCGGCGGCGCGATCGGATCTGCAACGACGGCGTGCGAACGTGCACGCGTTGACCAGCCGCCGCGGCCTGGCGGGCTGGCCGGCGCGGCTGGCGATGCGGGGGCGGCACGCGGCGGAGCTGACCCACCAGATGGGGCGCGCGGCGTCCGCGCAGATCGCGAGGCGGCAGCGCGTGTATCGAACGCTGCGGCTCCGGCTGGAGGCCCGCGACCTGCGGCGGCATCTGTCCGTCATCAAATCGCGTCTCGGCGACGCGAGCGGGCGCCTCGCCGCGGCCGCGCGACTGACGCGCCACCGCGCCGACTCGAACCTGGCCTCGCTTGCCGGCCGGCTGGGTAACCTCAGTCCGCTGGCCGTGCTGTCACGCGGCTACGCGGTCTGCTGGAACGCCGACCGGACCGTCATCATTCGCAGCGCGGGCGCCGTCGCGCCCGGCGATCGCGTGCGCGTCACGCTCCATGAAGGCGAGCTGGAGTGCGACGTGCGCCGCGGGGAACGTCATGGATCCGACAATCAAGGATTTTGAATCGGCCATCGCCGAGCTCGAGACGATCGTCAAGCGCCTCGAGGATGGCGACCTCGCACTCGAGAAGTCGCTCGAGCTGTTCGAACGGGGCGTGCAGCTTTCCCGCTTCTGCCATGCGCAACTCGAAGAGGCGGAGCGGCGTGTCGAGATTCTGACGGAGCGGGGCGACGTCAAGCCGGCGCCGACGGCGTTCGGCGCGGATCCGGGCGAGGCCGACAGAACGCGGTGACCGGCGCGCCCATCGATCTGCGAGCGTGGCTCGACGCCCGGCGCCGGGCCGTTGATGCCGCGCTCGACCGGTATGTCCCGGCGGCGGGCGGGACGTTGGCCTCCGCCGCCGGCTTCGTGCCCGCGCCGCACCGTGCGCCCGCGCGGGTTTCCGAATCCATGCGCTACAGCCTCTTCGCCGGCGGAAAGCGCCTGCGCCCGCTGCTCGCCCTGGCCGCCGCTGAGGCGATCGCGGAGCACAATGGGGCGCCCCTGCCTGACGCCCACGATCTCGCCCTGCCGGTGGCGTGCGCGCTCGAGCTCGTGCACACCTACTCGCTCGTGCATGACGACCTCCCGGCGATGGACAACGACACGATGCGCCGGGGCCGGCCCACGGCACACGTCGTGTTCGGCGAAGGCATGGCGATTCTGGCCGGCGACGCGTTACTGAGCGAGGCGTTCGCGCTCCTCGTGCGCGAACCCACCCACTGCCCGCGCGTGACGCCTGAGGAGTTGAACCGGCGCAAGCTCCAGACCGCGGCCATCGTGGCCGATGCGGCAGGCGCCGCCGGCATGGTCGGCGGCCAGGCCATCGATCTCGAGGCGGCGCTCCCGGGCGCTGCGCCTTTCGACGCGGGCGCCCTGCGAGAGATGCACATGCGCAAGACCGGCGCGCTCATCGTGGCATCCGGTCTTGGCGGCGCGATCATGGCGGGGGCGAACGAAGCACCCGCCGAGGCGATCGGCCGGTACGGCGTCGAGATCGGCCTCGCGTTTCAGATCGTGGACGACATCCTCGACATCGAGGGCGCATCGGCCGACCTCGGCAAAACCGCGGGCAAGGACGCGGCGGCGGGCAAGCCCACGTACCCGTCGCTGTTCGGGCTGGAGACATCCCGGCGCCTCGCGTCGGACTGCGTCGCGCGCGCGATCGAAGGATTGCACGGCGCCCGCCTCGGCGGGCAGCTTCCGGCCATCGCGCAATGGGTGGTCGGCCGGACCCATTGAAGAACGCCGTCCGTCTCGACACGCTCCTCGTCGAACGCGGGCTTGCCGCGTCGCGGGAACGCGCCCGCGCCCTCGTGCTGGCCGGGAGCGTCAGGGTCAACGGCCAGCCCGCGGCCAAGGCGGGCACGTCGGTGCCGCTCGACGCGGAGATTGCGGTCGCGGCCGCCGATCATCCGTACGTCGGACGCGGCGGGCTGAAGCTCGCGCACGCGCTCGAGACCTTTCACATCGACGTGACCGGCCGGACCGCGCTCGATGTCGGCGCCTCGACGGGGGGGTTCACCGACGTTTTGCTGCAGCGCGGCGCCGCCCGCGTGGTCGCGCTCGACGTCGGACGCGGGCAGCTCGACTGGAAAATCAGGAGCGATCCGCGCGTGGACGTGCTGGAACGGTTCAATGCCCGGACGTTGACCGCCGCCGACTTGCCGCTCGGGAGCGCGCCCTTCGGCATCGTGACGATCGACGTGTCGTTCATTTCCCTGCGACACATCCTGCCGGTGGTGCCGCCACTGCTCCGCGAGGAGGGCGATGTCGTCGCCCTCGTGAAGCCGCAATTCGAGGCGGGCCGCGCGGAGGTGGGCAAGGGCGGCATCATCCGTGACGCCGCCGTCCAGGCGCGGGTGGTCGAAGAAATCACCGCTGTCGCGAATGCGCTAGGATTGGGTCGCGCCGGGATGACCGAATCGCCGATCGCCGGCATGGAAGGGAATCGGGAGTTTCTCCTGCATCTTCGACACACGAGCCCGGACGCTTCATGCCGATAACCCGCGTAGGTCTCGTCGCCAAGACCGGGCTCGACGCGGCGGCCGGCGCCCTGGCGGAGCTCGCCGGCTGGCTCGAAGCCCGCGGCGTGCACGCCGTGTTCGAAACCGAAACGGCGGTGCTGGTCGGCCTGCCGCCCGACCGCCCGACGACGGCACGCGACGAACTTCCGCTCGAGTCGGACCTCATCGTCGTCCTCGGCGGTGACGGCACGCTCATCGGCATGGCCGACCGCATCGCCGAATCCCGGGTGGACGTGCCCATCCTGGGAGTGAACTTCGGCAGCCTCGGATTCCTGACCGAGATTACGCTCTCGGAGCTTTACACGTCCCTCGAATCCGTCCTGGCGGGCACCGCGAAGATCGAAGAACGCATGATGCTGCGCGCCCGCACGCTGCGCGGCGGCGCCGTGCACGCTGAACGCCTGGCGCTCAACGACGTCGTGATCACGAAAGGCGCGCTCTCACGCATGATCGACCTCGCGGTCGCCATCGGAGACCGGCCCGTGATGCGCGTGCGGGCCGACGGCCTGATCATCGCGAGTCCCACCGGATCCACCGCCTACAACCTCGCGGCCGGCGGCCCGATTCTGCACCCGGAAGTGGACGCGCTGCTCCTCACGCCCATCGCGCCGCACATGCTCACGAATCGGCCGATCGTCATCCCGGCGTCATCCGAGGTGCGCGTGCGGCCCGCCATGGACGGCTCAAACGACGAAGTGTTCATCACCATCGACGGCCAGTCGGGCCACTCGC
Organism: Acidobacteriota bacterium; assembly: GCA_031404215.1. GTDB lineage: Bacteria > Acidobacteriota > Vicinamibacteria > Vicinamibacterales > 2-12-FULL-66-21 > JALZOC01. The sequence goes on along the minus strand of JANNHC010000026.1, from coordinate 11,560 downwards.
TGCAGTCCGAGGACGAGATCTGCGTCACGAGAGCGGACCGCCCGCTGCGACTCGTGCGCGCCTCGACGAGGACGTATTTCGACGTGTTGAGACAGAAGCTGAAGTGGAGCGAAAGGTGAGGGAGGAGATCTCGCGCTGAGAACGCAAAGGCCGCGGAGAGGAGTCTGAAGGTTGACTGCACGCCGCCGACGCCGGCCTCCGGCCGGCCGTCAGGAGGTCGCGAGATCCGCGGAAACAAACCGCGAAGAGTTCATGTGCGGCTTGTTTCCGTGGATCTCGTGGCCTCCTGCCGCGCGAACGCGCGGGTCGGCGGTGGGTCCATCGCTCCGCGTTTTCGCGCGGTCCATGCGAGACATGGATGGCTGATCTTCGGCCTGCCACTGAGCGAGGTCGCGGTGCATCCGGTTGAGACGCAGGCGGCGCGATCGACTGGTGGGTGGACGGGTACCAGCTTCCACAGCGCCAGTCGACAGTGACCATATCGTACATGTGCCCTGGAGACCTTGAGAAGACGAAGATTCGAAAGGAATACAACGATTTGGTTGTCCGTAGCGACTACGGATCGGCCATTACAACCAGTAATGCTTACCGCTGTCCCGAGAAGAATAGGGATGCTGGCAGCCAGTTTCTGACGACGAGTTGGCATCTTGCTGGGCGCGCCGCTGACCTCATACCAGTTAGCCCGGATACCCTGACGCAGCCATGGCGCACAACTATCGCAGGTTACGCAAGGGGCCACTCGCGGGTACAAGTGAGAAAGTGCTGGTGAAGTTCGGGGCGCTGATGACGCTGACCGAGATCACGAATCGCGGCGCGTTGACTACGCAGCGGGCACAAGTCGAGCACATCACGGTCTCCAGGGTTGTCACATCCGTGCGATTGACATCAAACGTTTTGTAGCTCAGCGGGAAGCCGGCGACATTGACGAACACCGCGAGCACGACCTGAGGCAATCTGGCCGATGATCGCGGCTGTACCCGCGGTGCCTTATCGGATTCTTCGGCGCCGCCCACGTCACTGCTCGTGAGGTCGTACAGCAAGACGTCGAACTCCACGGCAATCAAGCACCGTGAAATGGCGCCCGAGCCCGGTCGTGTGCGGCAGTAGATGATCGAGGGCGCGATACAGCTGGGGCCAGAGCGCCAGCCCGAGCAGCGCCGGCCCCAGTTGTCGCGTAGCGCTCCAACCGCACCCGCTGCACCATGACCTGCGCAACCGCCGCATCATCGGGGGACAGGCCACCTCCGAGGGAAACAACTTCAGCTGATGCCGTTGACCGGCCTCGTTGAAACCTTCGTCTTCAGCCAACGGGTCTGGGCCGAGTCATTCAACTCGCCGAGATGCCAGAGCGTTCGTTGGCGTGGCCCATCGGCGGTGCGGATCGTTTCGACGAGCGACCAATACGTGTGCCGCTTGCCATCTTTGTCCCGATGATGCGTCGGCAGAAACATTGGCGCCGATGGTCACGCGCGATCCACAGCCACAAGAGGGTCCGTCTGCACTACATCGCGAATTCGGAAACCGCTCCTTGAGACTGAGCGAGTTACCGCGCCAAGCGGTCCGATACTCGCCTCAAACGTCGTTTCCGTGGCGAAGATCGGTTAGCGGAGACGAACGAAGAAGACAACATTATTGGTCTTAAACAGGTCGTGTTGAAAGAAAGATCCGGGACACCGAACTGTCACTCGGATCCCGCACGGAGAACGCTGAGCTCGCGGACAACAGATACCCTGAACCCGCGGCTGCACTTGGCACTCCGCCGACGCCGGCCTTCCGGCCGGCCTCCAGGAGGTCACGAGGTCCGCGGAAACAAAACCGCGAAGAGTTCATGGGCGGCTTGTTTCCGTGGATTTCGTGGCCTCCTGCCGCGCGAACGCGCGGGTCGGCGGTGGGCCCATCGCCGCCTCCGCGTCTCGGCGATCTCTGCGTGAAGCCGGGCCCTGATCGGTAACAAAGATCCGTTGCGTTCATCCCCGTGCGCTCCGTCTCTCCGTTGGAACCTTCTCCCCTCTTTACTCTCCGTTCACTCCCCCTAGAAACGTACCCCGTACTTCACCGTCACCCCTCGTCCCGGCGCGTCCACTCCCCAACTGAGTCCCCTGTAATTCTTGACGTTCAGGTTCTCGGCGTCGATCGACACCTGATGAGGACCTGAGCGGAACGCTGCGCGAACGCCGAACGTGGCATACCCGGGGATCGCGGGGAACAGTGACGACGCGTTCACACCCGGTCCAAGGACCCGATCCTGGATCTCGGCGAGGGTTTCTCCTGTGGCGGTCAGCCGATCGTCGGCGGTGCCGAAGGCGTTATCGCCTCCGGCGCTCACCCACCCCCGCACGGTCGCGCCGTTCAGGAAGAACGCGCGGATGCTCGCGCGCGATCGGCCAGATCCGGTCCGGCGATCGCCGAGGTCGAGCGAGGACAGGCGCGTCTGTTTCCAGGCGACGTGGGCATACGGCTCGACCGACCAGCGGCCGTCCGCGCGCGTCCACCGCAGCGAGGCCCAGAGGTCCGGCGCGGGCGTGCCCCCTTCGATGTTGGGGGGAAGTCCCGTGCCCGTGTCCTTGGCCCGCAAGTAGGTGAACGCGGTGCGCAGGGTAACGGCACTGACGAGCCGCGCTTCGGAGCTGTGCTCGATCCCCCAGATACGCGCGTTGTCGAAGTTGGCGCGCACGAGCACCGGCACAGTCGTGGCCGCGACAAACACGGCGCCGTCCGCAGTCTGCGACGTGATCGGCGTCCCGCCGAGCGTGCGCCCCATGGCGCCCTGCGGCAGGATGAGCGCCTGTTTCTGCATGTTGTCGTAGATATTGTTGACGAACGCCGACAGCTCGGAGTGGAAACGCGGACGCCAGTACCTCAGGGCCACTTCGTACTGAAGGGACGTTTCCGGGCCGACCTGTGTCACGGCCTCGCCTGTGGAGGCGGCGCTGGCATCGGCGGTCGTGCCGACGGTGGCGCCGAGGCCCGCGACGTCAGGCGCCGCGACTTCGAATCCGGAGCCGGTCAAGCCGAGCGTCCCCAGGTCGGTCATGTGCGGCGCACGGAACCCCCGGCTGACCGACAGCAGCACCGTCAACGGTTTGGCTGGCGTCAGCACGCCGCCGGCCCGGAACGTCACGCTCGAGGTGGTCAGCGCGTCAGCGGGCCACAGAGCGCCGGCATCGGTCTCGTAGTGGGCGGTGCCAACGCGCACGGCGCCGACGAGACGAATCCGATCCGGCCGTACGTCGACGGTTGTCTGCGCATAGGCGCCCCCCTGGATAAACCTCGCGCCATCGGGGATCCGCGGCCGGCGCGGCGACACGGCACGGGTAAGCGGGTTGACGTTGAAGGCGCCGGACCTCAGGCGCTCGACATTCACATCCGCGCCGAATCGCACCGATTGACGAACGGCCACCTGCTTCGTGAGCGCCATCTGCAGCCCGTGCACGGTGGTGCGTTCCGGCTCGTAGCCGATCGTCGCGGAGGGATTTCCGTTGCCCCCTTGGTTCACCCGTTCCTCACGCTGGCTGTTCACCGAATAGGTGACCGACACATCGTCGAACCAGCCCGGCGCGAAGCGTTCGAACCGGAGCGAAAACAGATCGAGGGACAGATCGTTCAGTTGCGCAATCAGATTGCCGTCTCCGCCGAGCAGCTGATCGTACCGATTGCCCTTGTCCTGGTTCGTCTTCATGTAGCTCGCGATGAGGTGGGTCTTTGAGTCGGGCACCCAGTTCGATCGGACCGAGGCGCCGTACTGGTGAAAGCCCGTATCGGGCAGCCGCGCACCCATCAAGGTATCGGAAGGGATGCCGAAAAAGCGCGTGACGGCGGCATGGGAATCGGTGCCCTGCCCGGTGCGCATACGACCGGCCTTCCGTCCCGCGACGCCCGCCGTCAGACCGACCCTCCTGCCCATGTACCCGAGGCGCAGGCTCCCGCCCCCGTTCGCGTGCGCGGTGCCGCCATCGACGCCGGCCGATCCGCGCCACGTCGGCCCTCCTTCGACGCCAAGGGCTGGCGCCCGCGAGAGAAACTGCACGCTGCCGCCGAGCGCGTCGCTGCCATACTGCGCGCTCGAGGGGCCCCGCAGGACCTCGATGGCTTCGAGCGATTCAGGCTCGATCAGATCGAGAAACGTATTCACGCCGCCGCGCTGCGCCCCGTTCGAGTAGCGCACGCCGTCCACGAAGATATTGATCTTGTTGCCCGTCAACCCCCGCACGAAGATGCCGGCCATGGTCGGACTCGTCCGCTGAAGGTGCACGCCGGCCTCGCCTTCGATGGCCTGTGCCACGACGGTCTTCACGCGGCTGGCGATCTCGCTGTCGTCGATGACGTTCACCGTCTGCCCCGCGCGACGCAGCTCCTCGACGGTCCCGCGGGACGCGGTGACCGTGACTTCTTCGCGCAGTCCGGTCGGATGAATCACGATGTCCACGGCAGGCGCCCCGCCGGGTGGAACGGTGACGGCGTGCTGGATCTCGTCGAAGGCCTGCGCCCTGACGATCAGGAGGTAAACGCCGGGCGTGGGCGCCGCGAGCGTGAACCGTCCGGCGGCGTCCGTTTTCGTCCGCGCAATGCCGGTCAGCTCCGGCGTCAGCAGCGCCACGTCGGCGGCCTGCACCGCAGCGCCTGACGCATCGCGAACGGTACCCGACACCGGGATCGGCGCCATCGTGGCCGCACGGAGCACCGGCGCGGAGCACGCCAGCAGGAGCAGGAGAATGGCGCAGAGGCGGAGCCGGCGCATTCGCGTACGCTACCAGCGCGGTGGCACTACTACCAGCCGCCGTACTTACTTTCTGTTTGGCTTGATTTGAAACTCGAACACGTTGTGGTTGTGCTCGTCGAGCGTCGACGCGAAGGCGTGCGACCCGTCCCCCCGACTGACGAAATAGATATACGGCGCGTCGGCGGGATGCGCGGCCGCTTCAAGGGAGGCCCGGCCCGGCGCCGCGATCGGTCCGGGCGGGAGGCCCGGGTATTTATACGTGTTGTAGGGTGAGTCGAACTGCAAACCTTCGCGGGTGAGGTTGCCGTCGTACCGGTTGGCGCGCTGCAGGGCGTAGATGACCGTCGGGTCGCACTGGAGAGGCATTCCGATCTTCAGGCGGTTGGCGTACACCGCGGCGACGAGCGGCCGCTCCTCCGCCTTGCCCGTTTCCTTCTCGACGATCGCGGCCAGCGTCACCAGCTCCCGTACGCTGAGCCCGCGGGCTGCAGCCTGTGTGCGCAATTCCGGGGTCAGGACCTTTTGAAAACCGGCCACCATGCGAGACGCGAGTTGCGCGGCCGTGGAGCTGCGTGGCATCGCGTAGGTGTCGGGAAAGAGATACCCCTCGAGGTCGCGCGCCGCGGGATCGAGATCGTGCACCAGTTGCTCGTCGGAGGCGGCGGCGATGAATTCGGCCGCCGGGCCGAACCCCCTGTCTTCGTAAAGCTGCGCCATCTCCCGAATCGTCAGCCCTTCGCGGAAGGTGATGGGCTGCAGGTACACGTCCCCGCGCGCGATCTTCGCGACAACCTCGTTCACCGTCATCGCGCGGTCGAATCGATACTCGCCCGCCTGCAGGCGGCTACTCGTGCGGGTGCGGGCCAACTCGAATCGAAACCCAAACGTGTCGCGAATGATCCCGGCATCCACCAGGCGCCGCGCGATGGACGCGGGACCCGCGCCCTGCGGAATGTCCACGAACTGCTCGCTCTGCGCGTAGCCTTTGTACGGCTTGGCTTGCGCCACGAAGATCCGCACCGCTATGGCGCCGACGACCGCGAGGACGACGACAGCGAGTCCGGCTGCAATCCGTTTCACAAGTCTTCGCCTTCCAAATGATGCGACGCGGGTCGGGGCTGCGCGTCGAGATAATCCTGCAGGATGACCGCGGCCGATGCCGCGTCGAGCTGCGGCTTCCGCTTGCGCCAGTCCTTTTCCCGGCGCGCCAGCAGGCTCTCCGCTTCGCGGCTGCTCAGCCGCTCATCCTGCAGTACGACCGTCATGGTCACGAGGGGACGAAGCAGAGCGGCGAGGGCTTCGACGGCGGCCGTCTGCTCGGTCGGATCGCCGTTGAGCTTGCGCGGGTACCCGAGCGCGATGGCCGAGAGGCCATCCTCCTCCGCCGCCAGCGCGGCGACCTCTTCGGCAAGCGCCCGCGCGATCCGCAGGGGGCCGCCGGCCGCCGCGACGGTCTTCCACGGCCGCGCGAGCAGGCCGGTCGCGTCGGACAGGGCGAGCCCGATGCGCCGACGGCCGTAATCAATGCCAAGCGCCCGCACAGAAACGAGCGTACACCAACACCGTTGCTATAATCGCGGCACACATGCGCAAGCGATCACTGGTGGCCGCGCTCGTCGCGGTTGGCGCGGTGGTGGCCGGCATCGCCCTGACGCAGCCGGCTGCGTTCCGCGGACGCCGGCCGGCCGGCAAGTTCTCCCAGCGGCTCGTCATCCTCGGCTTTGACGGCATGGACCCGGCCCTCGTCGGCAAGTGGATGCGAGAGGGCAAGCTGCCACACATGAAGCGGCTGGCCGACCAGGGAGGCATGTATCCGCTCGCAACGACACACTCGCCCGAATCCCCCACGGCCTGGGCGTCCTTCGCGACCGGCGTCAATCCGGGCAAGCACAACATCTACGACTTCCTCGTCCGCGACACGACGACTTATCTCCCCGATCTCGGCATGGTGCGACGCGAACCCGCGCGGTTTCTCTTCAACTACGTCCCGTACGCCAAGCCGAAGCTGTCGTCGATTCGAGGCGCCACCTCGTTCTGGGTCACGGCAGGGAACGCGGGCGTGCGATCGAGCGTGCTGACGGTACCGGTGACCTTTCCACCCGAGAACGTCCCGAACGGCGAGCTGCTATCGGGCCTGCCGCTGCCGGATATCCGCGGCACGATGGGCACGTTCTATTACTTCGCGACCGATCTCAGCCGATATGAGGAAGGCAACACGGAGTTCGGCGGAATCCTGAAACGCCTGCTGATGGAAAACGACGTGGCGAGGACTGAACTGATCGGCCCGCCCAATCCCATCATCAAACAGAAGCTTCAGGCCATGCGGTCCAAGTCGCCGGCGCCGAGCGCCGCCGATCGAGCGGCCATCACGGAGCTCCAGGCACAAGAGGACGTTCGCATTCCGTTGACGATCCGCTGGAACCGCGCCGAGAAGAAGGCCACGGTCGAGATCGCCGGCGAGTCGCTGCTCCTCGAGCCCGGCAGGATGAGCCGCTGGATCGATCTGGATTTCCGCGTGAACTTCCTCGTGCGCGTTCATGGCATGGCGCAAATGCTCCTGATGGACGCCGGCAACGAGCTGCAGCTGTATGTGTCGCCCGTCAACTGGAAGCCGGACAACCCGCCGCTCCCGATATCGTCCCCTGCGTCGTTTTCCGGCGAACTCTTCGAGCGTCTGGGGTATTACCGCACGCTCGGGTGGTCCGAAGCGACGTGGCCGCTCAACGAGGGGCGCATGGACGAGCAGACGTTCATGGAAGACCTCTACAAGGCCTTCGACGACCGCGCGCAGGTGATCCTGAATCGCATCGACTCGCGCGAATGGGACGTGCTCGTCGGCGTCATCGAGTCGACCGATCGCGTGCAGCACATGATGTGGCGCTTCATGGATCCGAAGCACCCGATGTACGACGCGGCGCTCGCGGCGCGGTTTGGAGATTCCATCGAGCGGGTCTACCGGCGCGCCGATCAGTTCATAGGCGAAGTCCTCGACCACATCGAACCGGGCACCCCGGTGCTCATCGTGTCCGACCACGGGTTTCACTCGTGGCGCAAGGCCGTCAACCTCAATACCTGGCTCGTCCAGCAGGGCTACATGGTCCTGCGGGGCCAGCAGCCCGGCGAGAAAAAGCTCGACGACCTCTTCGGGGGCGGGGAGTTCTGGGAGAATGTGGACTGGAGCCGGACACGCGCCTACGCCATGGGGCTGGGACAGATTTACTTCAACCTGCGAGGCCGCGAGGGCAAGGGGATCGTCAGTCCCGGCTCCGAAGCCACCCAGCTCGCGGACGAATTGAGCGTCAGGCTTGTGACCATGAAGGACCCCGACGATGGCTCGCCCATAGTCCGGGCGGTGTACAAGCGCGATGAGGTGTACGCGGGCGACTACCTGGCGAACGCCTCGGAGCTGCAGGTGGGCATGGAGGACGGCTACCGCGTCTCGTGGCAGACGACGCTTGGCGGTTCGCCGCAGGGGATCGTGTACCCGAACATGAAGAAATGGAGCGGCGACCACGGCGGCTACGACTACGCCACGACGGCAGGCGTCCTGATTTCCAGCCGCCCTGTCACGCGGAGAGGATCCACCGGCCCGTCAATCATGGACATCGCGCCCACCGTGCTCAAGTACTTCGGACTGCCGATCCCGGCCGATATCGATGGCAAGCCGCTCTTTTAGGATTGCGGCGTTCGCGCTTGCGGCCGGCGTCGCGGTAGCGGCGCAGGCGCCGGCGCCCGAGCGCAACGCTGCGGCCGCCGCGGCGCAGCGTGCGGCCGAGCGGATCCGCGCGCTTCAGAAGGAATCGGACGCCCTCGCCTTGCAGGAGCGCACGCTCCTCGTGGACCTTCGCAAGCTCGAGGTGGACCGTCAGCTGAAGTCGGAGGAACTCGCAACGGTCGAGCGCGACCTGCGCGAGACCCAGGCAAACGTCGCGGCGACCATCACGCGTGCCGCGGTGTTGCGAAGCACGGCGGAAACCGAGCGTCCGGGGGTCGAGCAGCGGCTGGTGCAGCTCTATAAACTGGGGCACGCCGGATACTGGCGGCTGCTCCTCGACTCCGACGATCTGCGGTCGGTGGGCCGCGCGTATCGCACGGCGTCGGCGCTCAACCGGCTCGATCGTGAGCGCGTGCAGCAGCATCAACGCACGCTCGAGGCGCTCACGCGCGAGCGCGGCGCGCTCGAAGCCCACGCGAGGGAAATCGTGCGGCTCAAGGAACGTGGGGTGGCGGCCCGCGCCTCCATCGATCGGGCCGTGGCATCGCGCACGGCCCTGGTCGCCTCGATCGATGCGCGACGGGATCTGAACGCGCAGCTCACCGGCGAGCTCGAGTCCGCGCAGCAGCGCCTGCAGGGAACCGTCGCGCAACTCGGAGGCCGCGGCGGACCGGTCGTGCTGCCGCTTCGTCCATTTCGCGGGGCCCTGCCGTGGCCCGCGTCCGGCATCGTGACCGGGCGGTTCGGCCGGCAGCAAACCAACCGGTTCGGAACGAGCGTGGCTCGAAACGGAATCGACATTTCTCTCGCCGAGGGGCAACCCGTCCGGGCTGTCCACGAAGGCACGGTCGCCTTTGCCGACCAGTTCACCGGCTACGGCAATCTCGTCATCGTCGATCACGGCGAGGGCGCCTATTCGCTCTACGGCTATCTGTCCTCGATCGAGGCCACCCGCGGGGCACACCTCGACGCGCAGGGAGCGGTGGGCGCGTCGGGCCGGAACCTCAGCGGTAACCCGACCCTGTATTTCGAGCTTCGCGTCGACGGCAAACCGGTCGATCCCGTACAATGGCTGAAGCGGTAATCCCGAACTGGCAACTGTCAACTGGCCCCTGAAACATGACATTGAAGACCCGCATCTCCGTCCTTCTGTTGTCGACGCCTGCCCTGTTGTTCGTGGTGGTCGGCGGGCTGATGGGCCACGCGTCAGCGCCGCGCGGCGACGAAACGTTTCAGCACCTCCGCGTGTTCCAGGACGTGGTGTCGCTTGTCCTCAGCAACTACGTCGAAGAGGTGAAAGTCGACCGCGCGATGGAAGGCGCCTTGAAGGGTCTCGCGGACGGACTGGATCCGGACAGCGCCTACCTGAACCCGCAGCAGGTGGCCGATGCGCAGTCAGCCGTGCCGCTCCCGGACGGAGACGTCGGCCTCGAGCTGACGCGGCAGTATTATCTGCGCGTGATTGCGGCGCGCGATGGATCGCCGGCGGCGAAGGCCGGGCTGCAGACCGGTGACTACGTCCGGGGGATCGGTGGGCGATCCACGCGCGACATGTCGGTGTTCGAAGGCACGCGTCTGCTCCGCGGACAGCCGGGTTCCAAGATCACGCTGACCGTGATTCGCGGGAATGCCGCGGAGCCGCATGAAGTGCCGCTTGTTCGCGAAAAGCCGGCGGCGACGATCGTCACCGGGCGCGCCATGACGCCGGAGGTCGGCTACGTCCGCATCTCGAGCTTCCGCACCGGCATCGTCGAACAGCTGAAGAAGCAGGTCGCCGATCTCTCGCGTGCGGGTGCGAAATCACTGATCCTGGACGTGCGTCACACGGCGGAGGGGCCTCTCGACAACGGGGTCGCGGCCGCGCGGCTCTTCGTGAAGTCGGGCACGCTGGCGATGAAGGGCGGCCGGGAAAAAAGTCAGAAGGACGCCAATGACATGGACAAGGGCAAGGGCAGCGACCTGAAGGAGAAGGGGGCCGGCGCGGAGAAGACGGCGCCGAGCACTCCGGTGCGGGAAACCATCGCGGCGCAGCCGGGCGACGGCCTGATCGATCTGCCCGTTCAAGTGCTGGTCACGACGGGCACGGCGGGCGCCGCCGAGATATTCACCGCGGCGCTAGCCGGCAACAAGCGCGCGGAGCTTGTCGGCGAGCAGACGCTCGGTCGCGCCGGCGTCCAGAAACTGGTGAAGCTTCCGGAGAACCGCGGCCTGTGGCTGACGTACGCACGCTACCTCACGCCGTCCGGCGAGGCGATCCACGGCAAAGGCCTGAAACCGGATGTCGCGGTCGAAGACGCCGACGTCACCGATTTCGGCGCCCCAGCGTCCGACAAAGATCCGATCCTCGACGCCGCGCTCGCGCGTGCCGCCAAAAAGGCCGCGTAGCAGACATCCTTTTCCCTTTTGCTTTTTCTTGTTACACTAGCTGTTCGGTAAGGCCAGTGTTTTCAAGACATAGGCGCGTAGCTCAGTTGGTTAGAGCGCCTGCTTGACACGCAGGAGGTCAGCGGTTCGAGTCCGCTCGTGCCTACCATTCCCGGTTCACCGGGGCCCACTGCCACCGCCCAGTTCAGATGTCCGAAATCTCCGTCACGCTGCCCGACGGTTCGAGCCGTCGCCTGCCCGCCGGGTCCACGCCCGGCGACGTCGCAGGACAGATCTCTCCGCGCCTCGCGAAGGCCGCGGTGGCGGCAATTGTGGATGAGAAGCTGGTCGATCTGACGTTTCCGCTTCGGAACGACTCCGCCGTCCGCATCGTGACGCCCGACAGCCCCGAGGCGTTGCCGCTCTACCGCCACAGTGCCGCGCACTTGCTGGCCGCGGCCGTCACGAAGCTGTTCCCCGGCGCGCAGTGCGGCATTGGTCCGGCGACCGACGAAGGCTTCTTCTACGACTTCGTCGTCGATCGGCCGTTCGTACCCGAGGATCTCGTCGCGATCGAAAAGAAGATGAAGGAGCTCGCGGCGGCGGACCTGCCCTACGAGCGGCAGACGTGGCCGCGCGCGGAGGCGAAGCGGTTCTTCTCGGAGAAGGGCGAACCGTTGAAGCCAAGTTTGCGCCCCAGACCGCGACCGGAACGTCGCTGGCAATCTTTCTCCTTCCCATCGGAGCGCTCGGCGCGTGGG
>JANNHC010000025.1:0-7739 GCA_031404215.1 Acidobacteriota bacterium | reverse complement strand
TGCTGGCGCACGAAGTCGGACATCACGTGCAATCGCTGCTCGGCACAGATACCGAGATGCGGCAGGCCCAGGCGCGCAACCCGTCGGCGCGAAACGATCTCTCCGTTCGGCTCGAGCTGCAGGCCGACTGCTACGCGGGCGTCTGGGCGCACGCGACCAATAAGTCCGGCCGGGCCAATCGGGGTCTCATGGAGCTTGAAGGCGGCGATCTCGAGGAGGGGCTGCGCGCCGCGTCGGCCATCGGTGACGACCGCCTTCAGCGGATGTCCACCGGCCGCGTGATCCCCGACAAGTTCACGCATGGCACCTCGGAACAGCGGGCGACCTGGCTCCGCCGCGGCTTTGAGAGCGGCGACCCTGGCGCGTGCAACACGTTCCGATAACTCTCTTGTGGAGGCGGTCGATGAAGATTCCTCGAACAGTCGCACTCGTCGCACTCAGCGCCGTGCTTGCGGTTCCCTCCGCGTTCGCACAGGGCAACTCCAACGCCAAGGGCAAGGCCAAAGGTCACGATAAAGAGAACGACCAGGAGGAGAGCCGCCGGGAAACCAGCGAGCAGATGCGCTTTCGCGGGATGGACACCGATAACGACGGAGTGATCACGCGGTCCGAGTGGCGCGGGAATGACCAGTCGTTCCGAGTACAGGATTCCAACCGCGACGGCGTCCTGTCGGGCGAGGAAGTGCGGCGCTCCGATGCGGCCACGACTCGCCGGGACCGCACGCGACGGGAGGAACAGGCGGCGCGGTTCCAGCGCGCCGATCGAAACGGCGACTCGCGTGTCGCGCGCGACGAGTGGGCCGGGAATACCGACGCATTCAATCGCATGGACCGCAACCGCGACGGCGTGATTACGCGCGATGAATTTTCGGCGATCGTCGCGGATCGTGCCGCCGGCACGACCGGTGCGGCCGTTCGGCGCGACACCACGCGTGCTTACCAGGTTGGCTACGATCGGGGAATGCTCGAGGGACGCCAGGCTGGTCGCGAGGACAAGAACGTCAACGGCGGCACGTGGGATCTCGAAGGACAGCGGGAGCTCGAGCAGGCCGACTCCGGGTACAACATCGACTTCGGAACCCGCACTGACTACCAGTCGGGATACCGGGCGGGATTTCGTCTCGGTTACACCGAAGGCTTCGGCGCGCGCCGTTAGTTTAGTCGCCGCCTCCCCCTGTCACGCAGCCTGAAGGGCTGCGCGACACCCGCCCTGTCCCCCTGTCTGATCCCGGGCGGCTGTCCCCGGAAGTCGCCCGGAGGCTAAAATGCCTCCAGATGCATATCGGGCAATCGACGCCACGGAAGGAAGGGCGCGGCAAGGTTACGGGACAGGCCCGATACGTTGACGATCTCGCGCTGCCAGGCATGCTGCACGGCGTGACGGTCAGAAGCCCCTCGCCGCGCGGGCTCATCCGCGACATCCGTTACGGCTCGGGCATCCCCTGGGACGAGGTCACCATCGTGACCGCCGCAGACATTCCCGGCGACAACGTCGTCTCTCTCATCAACGATGACCAGCCGTATCTCGCCGACGGCCGCGTGAATCACGCCGAGGAACCCGTCGTGCTGCTCGCGCACCGGGATCGTTCGCTGCTGGAAGAAGCGCGGCGGCACGTCACGATCGAGATTGATCCGCTGCCCCCTGTGTTCACGATGGACGACTCCCTGGAGGGACGCGACGTCATCTGGGGCACGGACAACACGTTTAAGCGCTACCTGGTCTCACGCGGCGACGTGGACGCCGCCTTCGCTGTGGCGGACTCGGTCGTGGAAGGGGAGTACGAGACCGGCGCGCAGGAGCAGCTGTATATCGAGCCGAACGGCATGCTCTCGGTCGCGCGGCGCGAGGACGGGGTCACCGTCTGGGGCTCCATGCAGTGCCCGTACTACATTCACAAGGCGCTCGAACGACTCTTCAACCTCCCGTCCGAAATGATTCGCGTCATCCAGATGGAGACCGGGGGCGGGTTCGGCGGGAAAGAGGAATACCCCTCAATCATCGCGGGACATGCGGCGCTGCTGGCGTGGAAGTCGGGGCGGCCCGTGAAGATCATCTACGACCGCGCCGAAGACATGGTGGCGACGACGAAGCGCCATCCGTCACGGACACGTCATCGGACGGCCGTCACGAAGGACGGGCGGTTGCTCGCGATGGATATCGACTTCCTCATCGACGGCGGCGCGTACAGCACGCTGTCGTCCGTGGTGCTGTCGCGCGGCACGATCCACGCGCCGGGGCCGTACTTCTGCCCCAATGTTCGTGTGCGAGGCCGCGCCGTGGCGACGAGTGTGCCTCCGCACGGCGCCTTCCGCGGCTTCGGCGCGCCGCAAAGCCTCTTCGCGCTCGAGCGGCACATGGACCGCGTCGCCCACGCGATTGGCCTCGAACCCGATGAGCTGCGCCGGCGCAACTTCATTCAGACGGGCCAGACAAGCGCGGTCGGACAGGTGATGCACGATCCGATCGACATGGCGGGGCTGCTCGATCGGGCCCTCGCGCTCTCCGATTACCACGCAAAACGCGCCAGGTTCGCCGGGTCGAATGCCGCATCATCGCTGAAGAAGGGGATCGGGTTCGCCGCCTTCATGCACGGCGCTGGCTTCACCGGATCGGGCGAGGACCATCTCGCCTCGGTCGTCACCGTCGAAGCCACCGCGGCGGGGCGTGTGCGCGTGCTGACGTCGTGCACCGAGATCGGGCAGGGGACCAACACCGTCTTTTCCCAGATTGCCGCCGATGCGCTCGGTATCGATATTGACGCGATCGAGATCGTGCAGCCGGACACGGCATCGGTGCCCAACAGCGGTCCGACCGTCGCGTCTCGAACGTGCATGGTCGTGGGGAAGCTGGTGGAATCCGCCGCGCTCAGCCTGCGCACGACACTCGGGGGTGCGCTGGGTGAGGTTGCGGATTTTCCAGGCGCGTGCCGCGACTACATCCGGCTTTTCGGTCCCCTCCGCGCGTCGTCAAAGTACCACGCGACCGCCGGCGCCCGATGGGACGACGAGCGTTATGAGGGTGATGCGTACGGCACGTATGCCTGGGCGGTGTATGTAGCGGAAGTCACGATTGACATGACGACCTGTGAAGTGCGGGTGGACGACTTCGTGGCGCTCCAGGAAGTCGGCCGCGTGATCAATCCCGTGCTTGCCATGGGACAGATCGAAGGCGGAGTCGCGCAGGGCATCGGCTGGACGCTGCTCGAGCAGGTCGTCTGGCACGACGGACGGATGGCCAATGCGCAGATGACCAACTACATCATGCCCACCTCCATGGATTTGCCGCCGATCCGTGTGTTCTTCGAGGAGAAGCCGTACGCGCACGGACCGGGCGGCGCGAAGGGCATCGGCGAGCTGCCGATGGACGGCGCCGCGCCGGCCATTGCGAACGCCGTGTCACATGCGGCCGGCGTCAGCGTCACGCAGATTCCGATCACGCCCGAAAGCCTGATGGCGCTCATGGAGGCCGCGGTTGCCTGACTCCACCGTCTCCGTCCGGTGCCGTGTGAACGGGACCGACGCGACGCTGATCGGCCATCCCATGACGCGCCTCCTCGACTCCTTGCGATCCGACCTTCATCTCACCGGCGTCAAGGAGGGTTGCGGCGAAGGAGAATGTGGCGCGTGTTCGATCCTGCTCGACGGCCGGCTGGTGAACAGCTGCCTCATTCCGCTTCTTCACGCGGACGGCGCGTCCATCGTGACGATCGAAGGGGTCGCGCAGGGAGAACGGCTGCATGCCGTGCAGGCGGCCTTCATTGCGCAGGGCGGGGCGCAGTGCGGTATCTGCACGCCCGGCATGGTGCTCGCGGCGATGTCCCTCCTCGAACAACACCCGAACCCGAGCGACGCGGACATTCGCGAGGGGCTGGCGGGCAATCTCTGCCGATGCACCGGCTACGTGCGCATCTTCGAAGCGGTCCTGGACGCGTGCCGACGCTCGGAGATGGGCCCGCGGTGAGGAGCTACCTGCCCGCGTTCACGCTCGTCGCGCCAAAAGACCTGCAGTCGGCCCTCCGCATGCTGGCAGACGAACCAGGCGTCTGGCGTCCATTCGCCGGCGGCACCGATCTGATGGTGCTCTTCGAAGCCGGCAGGCTGCCGCCGGGCAGATACGTCAGCCTCTGGGGCCTGAAAGAGCTCGGCGGCATCGACGTGGCTCCCGACACGGTCTCGATCGGCGCCCTGACGACGTACGCGGATGTGGCCCGGCATCCGGTCCTTCGCAACGAGTTTCCCCTGTTATGCCGCGCCGCGGAACAAACCGGCGGCGCCGCCACGCAGAATCGCGGCACGCTCGGCGGCAACATCGCCAACGGATCGCCGGCGGCGGATACGCCCCCGGCACTGCTCGTCTACGACGCCGAGCTCGAGCTGATTTCGGCGCGAGGGGCGCGACGTATGCGGTACGATCGATTTCACTCCGGTTACAAGACGATGGATCTGGCGGGCGACGAGCTCATCAGGAGCATCACGCTGCCACGGGGCCGTGTTTCATGGATTGAGTCGTACCGGAAGGTCGGCACGCGAAAGGCACAGGCGATTTCCAAGGTCTGCTTTGCCGCCGCGGCCGATATGGACGGGACCCTCATTCGCGACGTTCGCGTTGCCCTCGGAAGCGTCGCGCCGGCGGTCGTCCGGTGCCTGCACACCGAGTCGGCGATGCGCGGCCGGACCGTGGACGATGCGCTTGTCGAGGCTGCAGCCGCCGCGCTCACCAGGGATATCGCGCCGATAGACGACGTCCGTTCGACGGCGAAGTACCGGCTGCACGTCTCGCGGAATCTGCTGATACAGTTTGCGACGGAGACACTTTCACGGAGGACTCATTGATCGTCACGTCTGGACGGTGCCTGTTCCGGCTCGCGGCGATCGTGTCATGGCTTGGGCTCGTCGCGCCCGCGACCGCGCAGGAACGTCCCGCCGGGTCCGCCATCGACGCGGCGCTCGCGAAGGTGTCGCCCAGCCTCGTCCGCATCCACGTGGTCACCTACGCGTATGAAGATGGCCGGGAGCTGAAACGCGAAGCGTCCGGCAGCGGCACGATCATCACGGCCGAGGGGCACGTCCTCACGAATCACCACGTCGCCGGGCGCACGCGGTCGATCACCTGCACGCTCGCGAACCGGGAGGAAGTGCCCGCCGATCTCGTCGGCACTGACCCGCTGTCCGACATCGCCATCCTCAAGCTGCGGCCGCTGAAGCCTCGAACGTTCCCCGCGGCTCGCTTCGGGGATGCCTCGAAGCTCAGGCCGGGCGACCCCGTCATGGCGCTCGGCAGCCCGCTCTCGCTCTCTCAATCCGTCACGATGGGCGTCGTCAGCAACACCGAAATGATCATGCCGGGCCTGTTCTGGCCGTTCAACCGCATGACGCTCGACGGTGAAGATGTCGGATCGATCGTGCGCTGGATTGGCCACGACGCCGCGATCTTCGGCGGAAATTCAGGCGGACCGCTCGTGAACATGTCAGGCGAAATCGTCGGCGTCAACGAGATCAGCATGGGGCTCGCGGGCGCCATTCCAAGCGATCTCGCGCAGGAGGTCGCCGGGGCCATCATGCGTGACGGCCGCGTGCGCCGGAGCTGGATCGGGGTTGACGTGCAGCCGCTCCTGAAATCGTCGGGCGTACAGCGCGGCGCGCTCGTCGGGGGGCTGGTTGAAGGCTCTCCGGCGGCGAAGGCAGGACTGGCGGCGGGAGACGTCCTGGTCAAGCTGGCCGGACGCGACGTCACGGTGCGATTCGCCGAGGAACTGCCCCTCTTCAATCAACAGGTGATGCGCCTGCCGATCGGCAAGCCTGTCTCCGCGACCGTGCTGCGCGGCGGCGCCGAGAAGACGGTGACGGTTGTTCCGGAGGAACGCGAGAGCGTCGAATCCCGCGTGCACGAGCTGCCTGCGATGGGCATCACGGCATCCAACCTCACGGCGTGGTCGGCGAAGGAGTTGCGGCGGCCCGACCGGATCGGCGTGCGAGTCAACGGCGTCCGTCCGGGCGGGCCGGCAGACGACGCCAAGCCGTCGCTCAGCGAGAACGATGTGATCGTGTCATTCGGGGGGAAGCCGGTCGCAGAGGTGGACGCCCTTGTCGCGCAGACGGAGCGGCTGACCGCCGGCCAGAAGGGACCGGTGCGGGCCCTGGTGACATTCGAGCGCCGTGGCGAACGGCTCCTCACCGTCGTCGAGGTCGGCCGGGCGGTGTTGCAGGATCCGGGGCAGGAGGCGAGAAAGGCATGGATTCCGGTGAACGTGCAGGTGCTCACGCGCGATCTCGCCGATCAGCTGGGCGTTGCGGGCCGGAGCGGTGTGCGCGTCACGCGAGTGCTTCGGGAAGCGGCGACGGGCGGGCTCGACGTCGGCGACATCATTACCGCGATCGACGGCGACCAGGTTCAGGCCTCGCAGACGTCGGACGCCGATCTTTTCGCGACGATGATCCGGCAGTACAAGATCGGTTCGACCGTGGAGCTGTCGGTGCGCCGGGGCGCCGAGGATCGGAAGCTCTCGGTCACGCTCGAGTCGTCTCCCCGGCTGCCGCGCGAGATGAAGAAGTATGAAGACCGGGACTTCGAGTTCCGTGTGCGCGACGTCGCGGCCGCCGATCGCACGTCGGCGGGCCTGCCCGAAGGACAGCCGGGCGTGCTCGTCGAGACTGTTCGTGAAGGCGGCTGGGCCGCGCTCGGGCACCTCGCCGACGGCGATGTCATTCTCGCTATCGACGGCGACACGGTTGCGGACGTCGCCGCGGTGCAGGCAAAGATGGAACGTATCGTGAAGGAGAAAGCCGCGTCGGTTGTGATGAGAGTCCGCCGCGGCATTCGCACGTTTTTCGTCGAGCTGCAGACTGGGTGGAAGGCTTCATGACGTTGATACGAATCAGGAGATCCGAGTGACGCCACGAGCCTTGACGATTGCCATGCTGTGCGGTTTGCTGGTTTGTGTGCCCGCGCAGGCGCAGGATTCCCGGGCGGCCGCGCGCGATCTGGCCAGAAAGTGGCAGGAGGCGATTGTCAACATCCGTATAGTCGTGAAGATGCGGATGTCGATGGGCGGCCGCGAGATGCAGTCGAGCGACGACACGATTGAGGCGGTCGGGACCGTCATCGATCCCGGGGGCCTGACGGTTGTCTCGCTGGGATCGATCAACCCCGGGGCCATGATGACGAAGCTGATGGGCGCCGGCGCGGCCGCCGGGCAGGGAGTGGAGATCGCCAGCGAGCCGACCGACGTGAAGATACGGCTGTCGGACGGCCGGGAGATCCAGGCGATGATTGCGCTTCGCGACGAGGATCTGAACCTCGCCTTCATCCGGCCAACGGTTGCGCCTGAGAAGCCGTTCACGGCCGTCAATCTCGCCGATGCCGCGCACCCGGCGATGCTCGACCAGGTCGTGGTGTTCGGACGGCTCGGGCGCGTCGGCGGATGGGCGCCGTCGGCGGCGCTGCGCGACATCGGCGGCATCGTCTCGAAGCCGCGCACCTTCTACGTGCTGGCGGGAGAGAACGCCGGCGTCGGGACCCCTGCGTTTCTCGTCAATGGGAAAATTGTCGGCATCATGACGCTGCGGCAGATCGCCAACGAGCGGCCGAGCGCCTTTGCGGCGATGAACGGACCCGAGGGGCT
The DNA here is from genome assembly GCA_031404215.1 of Acidobacteriota bacterium. Lineage (GTDB taxonomy): Bacteria > Acidobacteriota > Vicinamibacteria > Vicinamibacterales > 2-12-FULL-66-21 > JALZOC01. The sequence continues at coordinate 117 of JANNHC010000025.1, read as the reverse complement.
CGGTCTCCTCCCGGTGATCCTTCCGGCGGCGGACGTGCTCGAGATTGCCAGGCAGGCTACGGAGAAAAAATGACGCGGTCCAGTGCAACGTTCGAGGTCGTGAAGTCTGAAGAGGAG
>JANNHC010000024.1:0-5365 GCA_031404215.1 Acidobacteriota bacterium | reverse complement strand
ACTGCTGCTCCGCGCGCCCCTTTAGTTCCGCCTGCGCCGCCGCGATCGCTTTCACGTCGTCCGCGGATCGGCCTCCCTGCGAACGGCGCTCGACATTCCAGGTGGACGAGATGATTTCCTTTTGCGCCTCGATCAGACTCTCGATCTGAGGATCCGATCCCCCGCTCGCCTGGCTCTCGGCCGAGACGAACTCCCCGTTGAACGGCTGCACCTCGAGGAAGAAGATATCGCTCGTGGCTTCGGTGGAGCGCTTGCCGCGCCCGATGTCACGCGCCCGCGCGTAGTAGGTAATGACGTCGCCGGGCTTCACGCCCAGATCCTCGGCCGGTAACAGGCGCGTCCCGATCTTCTGAATGCTCGTTCCGCTCAGGCGCTCGAACGGCACCACGTGCGCCGGGCCGCCGGCGACTGAGTACACCAGCTCGAATGTGGCGATGCCGTAGTCGTCGTCCGCCCGGGCTTCGATCGAGACCTCTTCAAGAGGCGTGATCTGCTGATCGGCTGACGGTCGGAGGATCCGCACGTCCGGCGGGCGGTCGTCCATCAACCGGATGAAGTACTCGGCCTCTCCCGAAGACTTCAGACCGTCTCCATCGGTCAGGCGGATGCGGTACGAGTCGTCCTTGGCCAGCAGCATTTCGGCTTCAACCGTGCGCGCGCCTGCCGGCCCGAGCGACACGGCGGGCGAACGTGACAGCGCGAGATCTCCATGCGCGACGGGTCGATCGCTATGAATCCGGAGCCGGACTCGCGTGCCCACGGGGGCGTAGATGTCCCCGCCGTCCTTTTCATCGCGGGGCGCGAGCCCGGAGAACGGCGGATAAACGTAGTGCAGGTCGATCCCTTCAACCCGCGGGGCGGTCAGGGCCGTCGCGGTGTAGCGGGCCGATTCGGCCGCGCCGGCGGTAACGGCGTAGGTGAACGTTCGATCGACGGATCCGATGGTGTATTCGAAGCCAGCTCCCGTGGACGCCATCGGCACCGTGCGGCGTTCCCCGCCGGCTACCACCGTCAACTCGGGAGTGAACCCCTCGAGAGCCCCGCTCGGCCCATGGAGCGAGGCACGAATGCGAAGAGCAGCGCCCCCTGGGACCCGGACATTTCCGGGAGACACCTCGACGCGTACCGATCCGGGAAACACACGCAGCCGCGCCGTGGTCGCGGCCCGCCCTAAAAACGGCGCGCTTGCGACAACCGCGACACACAGCAGCGCGAGGCCGGAGGCGGCCCTCAGCGCGCCATGCCGCAGGTCGGACGAAGGCACGATCTCGGCGGAGTCGATCGCGCGCAGCCGCTGTAGGGCGGCGCCGAGCATCAGCGGGAGAAACGCCGCCTGAGCGTCTGCCTGACTGTCCGCGGCGTCGATCGCGCTGACCAGTGCGTCGTCTAACGCGCGGCCGGGAAGCCGGGCGGCGCGTTCTTCGATGAATCGGGCGACCCTCCGATCCGAAGGACGCCGCGGCATCCGCCACAAGGCCAGTGACGCAAGCGCGAGCGCGAGAATGCCTGTTGCCGCGGCCAGAACAATCAGCGGAAAGCCCTGCGGCCGGAGGACGGACTCGAGGATGGCGCCCGTGACCAGAAGCGCGGCCGCACCCGCCGACGCGCGCGTGACGGCGTGGAGCGCCACCACGCTCGTCCAGCGTGACCGGACCGCCGCCATCAGGCCGTGCAAGTCGGCGTGTCGATCCATCACGTCAGGCCCTGCCCATGAACGACTCCGCGACCAGCGCCGCGAGCATCAGGAGAAGTCCGTATTGCCAGTAGCCCTGCCGCGCTTCCACCTCCTGCACGCGGGCGTTGATCGCGTGGCCGGGTGCCGTCGATACGCGTTCGATCATGGACGTGAACTCCTCGGGCCGCACGACCGAGGTCGAGCTCTCGCGCGGATCGACATTCACGGCGATGGCGCGGCCGTCTGCTTTCGCGCGGTACACGCCCGGCCGTCCCTCCGCGCCTTCCGGCGCCGACCCCGGCAGATAGTCGCGCCCACGATCGCGCGCACCCGCCACGTAGCGCACCGCCTCCACCGCAAACGGCACGAATACCGGGTGCAGCGGGAAATCGTTCCACCGCCGGTCGAGATCCGATGCGAACAGCACCACGCGGCCCTGCCCTTCGCGCCGCTCGAGGAGCGCCGCGCTCCCGTCCGTGAATCGCGCCGCCACATCCCATCCGTCGCCACCGAGGCGCCAGACGCGTTCGAACCGCACCTGGCCGAGGTTGGCCGCCAGCCTGCCGAACGGGCGGAAAATCGGGTGACGGAGATCGGTTGCGGACAGCGCGGTCACCGCGCTCGCTTCGACGGTTCCCCTCATGGACGTCTCCCATTCGAACATCGTCGCCAGGACTGCCGGATCCACGTCGGGAGAACCCGCAATGAGCAAACCGCCGCCCGAGCGGACAAACGCCGTCAGCGCATCCCTCGCCCGCCGTTCAAGTCCGCGCGTAGAGAGCAGCACCACGGCCGAGCATTTCGCGAGTTCGTCCTGCTGCAATGCCGCCGACGCAGCCTCGCGCGCGTCGATACGCTGATCGTCGCTGTCTGCCGCCGCTCCCAGCGCGCGGGCGACATAGAAGCCGGAGTCGGCCAAGCCGGACGTGACCAGCAGCGCCGACTGGTGCGTGACGGGCTCCAGCACCACAAATCGTGTGTTGTCCGCGGCGAATCCGTCCTGGTCGTCCACCGACACGGCGATGGAGCCGCTGCGCGGCGCACGATACGGGATGGAGACGTCCACGCTCGAGTCGGGTGGCGCCGCATACGGCGCCGTGGCGACCGCGCGTCCGTCGCGCTCGACGCGAACCTGTCCGCTTCGTGCCGCGCGACTCGCATTGCGAATGGAGGCGACGACGCGATCGGCGCCGGGACGGACGGCTACGACCGCCACGTTGCCGGCCGCCACGCCGGCGTCCTTGACGTCAACCGCCAGCCCCCCGGGCAACATCCCGCGCCCCTCTCTCTCCCATCCGGCCCGCTGGAGATCGGTGATGATGACGAGCCGGCCCGTATCGCCGCCAGCCACTTCGGCGGCTCTCGTAAAAAGCGCGTCGTACCGGGTCGCGCCAAATCCGGGCTGCAGCCCGGCGAGCGCCGCTCGCCCCGCGGCCGGGGAGCCGGGCGGCGCGATGACGTCCGCCCGATCGTCGAACGCCACGACCGCGACCCGCTCACCTGGGGCCGCGGCGTCCACCGCCTGTCTTGCAAGTTCGAGCGCGCGCGGGAAGCGCCCGGGCGATCCCATGCTGAACGATCGATCGATGGCGACAATGCGAAGTGTTGACGAGGCGGAGGCTCCGGCGATGTACGGACGCGCAAACGCGGCGGCAAGGAGCAGCAGCGCGACGATCCGCGCGGCAAGCAGCAGCAGGTCCCGCAGCCGCCGCCGTCGCGACCGCGCAACCGGCGAGCGCCGCAGCAGCCGCACGGCGCTGAACGGCACGTCTGGCGCAACATCGCGCCGCAGAAAATGCAGCGCGATCGGCACCGCAACCGCCAGCGCGCCGAGAAGAAATGCGGGGTACAGGAAATTCATACGACGCCCGGGTCTACTTCCGTCGCGCGCGGGCCGACAGATACGTCAGCAGCGCGAAGTCGAGCGGCTGGGACGTGTCGAGCTGCACGTAATCGATGCCGGATCCGCGAAGCTCCCGGTCATAGCGCAGCGTCAGGCTGGCCAGCTCCCGCAGATACGCGGTGCGCACGGACGCCGGATCCGCGATCACTTCGTCCGTGCTCTCCAAATCCGTGAAACGCGATGCCCCTCGAAACGGGAACGTCAGCTCGTTCGGATCCAGCAACTGGAACACCACGACATCGGTGCCCCGGAACTTCAGATGGCGCAGCCCCTTGATCACCGGTTCGGGGTCGTCCAGCAGATCAGAGATGAGCACCACCAGGCTGCGCTTCACGAGCGCTTCGGCCAGCTGGTGCAGCGGACGGCCGACGTCCGAGCGCGTACCGGGCTGCAACCGCTCGAGCGCAAGGAGCAACGCGTGCAAGTGGCCGGGGCGTGCCCCGGCCGGCATGCGGAACGCGATCCGCTCGTCGAAGGCGATGAGGCCGGTGGCGTCGCGCTGCCGATTCATCAGGAACGCCAGCGAGGCCGCCAGCACCGATCCGTACTCCAGCTTGCTCATCGGTGCGGCGCCGCGATACGCCATGGAGGCGCTCACGTCGAGCAGCAGATGGCATTCCAGGTTGGTCTCTTCCTCGTACTTCTTGACGTAGTGCCGATCGCTTCTCGCGTACACCTTCCAGTCAATCGTCGAGAGATCGTCGCCGGGCAGGTATTGGCGGTATTCGGCGAACTCGACGCTGAAGCCCTTGTAGGGGCTGCGATGCAAGCCGGAGAGGAATCCTTCGACGACCGTGCGCGCCTTCAGCTCCATCGTCCCCAGCCGCGCGATGACGGCGGGGTCGAGAAACCTCAGGTCGCGAGACGTCGAGGTCGGCGCCATGCCTACATTCCACTGCGGGGGATCGGGACCGCCTCGAGCAGGCGCTCCACCAGGTTGTCGGCGGTGATCCGTTCAGACTCAGCGTAGAAGTTCGGAATCACGCGGTGACGGAGCACCGGCCGGGCGAGCGCCTGGATGTCGGCCACGGATACGTGATAGCGGCCGAGAATCAGGGCGCGCGCCTTGCCGGCGAGGATGAGCGCCTGCGAGGCGCGCAGGCCGGCGCCCCACTTCACCCACTCGCGAATGAACGGGTGATCGCTTTGCCGTCCAGGGCGCGAGGCATCGACCAGGCGAACCGCGTACCGTGCGATCTCTTCCGCGACGATGACCTGCCGGACGAGCTGCTGGAATTCGAGAATGTCGGCGCCGCTGAAAATGCGCGACGGTGTGTGTGTCTCGACGCCGGTTGTATTCGTCACGACGCGCACCTCCTCGTCTTCGGAGAGGTAGGTCATCACGATGTTGAACATGAAGCGATCGAGCTGGGCTTCGGGCAGCGGGTAGGTGCCTTCGAGCTCGATCGGGTTCTGCGTGGCGAGCACGAAGAACGGCCGTTCCAGCTGATACGTGCGGCCGGCGGCCGTCACGTGATACTCCTGCATCGCCTCGAGCAGCGCCGCCTGCGTCTTGGGCGGTGTCCGGTTGATCTCGTCGGCGAGCAGAAACTTCGCGAAGATCGGGCCCTTCACGAAGCGCAGCGACCGGTGCCCGTCCTGCTCGTCGAGGACTTCCGTGCCCGTGATATCGGCGGGCATCAGGTCTGGCGTGAATTGAATCCGCTTGAACGAGAGGTCGAGAATCTGGGCGACGGTCTTGATCAGCAGCGTCTTGGCCAACCCGGGCACACCGGTGATCAGGCAGTGACCGCCGGTGAAAAGCGCCATGAGCACCTGGTCGATGA
>JANNHC010000023.1:0-1795 GCA_031404215.1 Acidobacteriota bacterium | reverse complement strand
GGACCACGATTCAGGGATATGTGAGACGCCACGATCCGGCGTGGTGAGACGCCGCGCCGTGTCGGTGCCATCCGCGCGTTGCCAGAAGATCCCGGAATCGCCCTCTCGATCGGACTGGAACACAACCCGCTGGCTGTCCGCCGTCCAGACTGGAAAGCGATTCCGTCCTCCAATCGTCAGTTGCCGAATCGAGCTCGCGCTCGACAGATCGGTGATCCAGATGTTCGCGCCCCTGGCGTCGTCGATGGCCAGTGCGAGGCGCTTCCCGTCAGGGGAGACACGCGGGACTTCGTACGCACCCGAAGGGGTTTTCAGTTTTTCGACGCCGCCCGTCCGGTCGATGAGCACGAGCTCTCCGGGCGCGAACGAACCCGAGATGGGACCTGGCACGTACACGAGGGAGCCGGTCTTCGCCACACTGAAATGGGCAACTCCTGTCTGGCCGCCTTCACCACGCCTGACGCCTTCGACGATCGGAACCGGTCCGCCGCTGGTCGACAATCGTCCAGGGTCGAACGGTGTCGCGAACAAGACTCCGCGCTGGGCATACACAAGGTGTCCAGTCGGCAGATAATGAGCGTCGCTCCCGCCGTCAATAATCACGTGTCGCTCGCCGGTCTTCAGCGACTGCGCGACCACTTGCGCCCTGTCCCACCTTTCCGCGGCGGTACCAGTCGCGAGCGTGAAGAGCACTGTTTGACCGTCCGGCAGCAGTTCAGGACCGTACGCCAGCTCGCCGGGCTTGACGCTGACGAGGAGTTCCGGCTTCCCGCCGCGCGCCGACACTTTCAGAATCCCCGCGCCGCCTTGGCCAACCACGATGATTTCCCGATCCCAGTGCACGCCGAACGGACGGCTGGCCGGACAGATCGTGACCGTCGCGCCCCCAGTAACAGCGATTCTCTTGAGTGTTTGATCGTCGGCTGACCAGAAGACAATGGATTGCCCGTCCGGCGAGAAGGCGGGGCTTAAGACACCTCCTTCGGCTTCGGCGCCTGAGATGGGCCGGGCCTCCAGCGCCGACATCGGGCGGAGGTACAGCCGCCGGTTCGCCACGTAGGCGATCTGCGTCCCATCAGGTGAGATGGCGATCACCTGGCGGCCGGTGTTGGTGAATTGCTGCGCTTCCGGCAGTGTCAACGTGAATCGCGCCACCGCCAGAGGCGGTGATCGCTTCGCGGTCCATACGCCGAAGCCTGTGAGCCCGCTGGCGATGATGGCGGTGGCCACAATCGGAATCGCCCTCCGCCAGAGCGGCCGCGACGGCGCGCCCGCCTGAGCGATCGCAGACTCGCCGCGCGGATCGGCGGCGATGGTTTCGATCTCGGCGCGCACATCGCCGATCGCCTGCCACCGCCTCTTCGGGGTCTTCTCCAGACAGCGGCGCAGCAGCTCGTGGAGGCGCGGATTGAGATTCGGCGGCAGCGACTTGAGATCCGGCTCGCGCACGAGCACCGACGCGAGCACGTCGGGGGCTGTGTCGCCCTGGAACGGCTGGCGTCCGGTCAACATCTCGAAGAGCACCGTGCCGAACGCGAACACGTCGCTGCGATGGTCGGCCCGGAATCCTTTTGCCTGTTCCGGGGACATGTACGCGGCCGTGCCGAGAATCAGCCCCGCCTGCGTCGCCATCATGCTCAGCGTCGGGGAGTTGGCGGCGGTCCCGGACGCCGCCTCGTTCTCCATCACCTTGGCCAGGCCGAAGTCGAGCACCTTGACCTGGCCGTCCGGGGTGATCTTCACGTTCGCCGGCTTCAAGTCCCGGTGCACGACCCCCTTTTCGTGCGCCGCCTCG